>JBIODY010000146.1:0-6104 GCA_044445505.1 Lysobacterales bacterium | reverse complement strand
GCCGACCGCATCCTCGTTCTCGAGGCCGGGTGCATCGAGGAGGTCGGCACGCACGAGGAACTGCTCGCAGCCGGAAAACGCTACGCGGAGTTGTTCGAGCTGCAGGCGGCGGGGTATCGCTGAGCGGGTTTCCGCACCAAAAGGAGCGGCGTAGCTGTGCTGCGCCTCGATCAGGAGCATCGCGCAGAAGCATCGCGGCTGAAGGCGCTCCTGAAAAACGCCCAAAACGCCTCGCTTGCACGAGCCTGCAGGCGCGACCCGCGCCGAAACGGAAAGTCCGGTCGCGGCTGCGTCGTTCCCGCGGAAAGCGCGCCGCGCAAAAAGCAGACGGCCCCGCGTGGGGGCCGTCAGTCATTCGGTATGTTGCGCAGAAAGAAGTCAGGCGACGAACAGCGCGCGCATCTTCTTCATCGCGTTCGCCTCGATCTGGCGGATGCGTTCGGCCGACACGCCGTACTCGTCCGCGAGTTCCTGCAAGGTCGCCTTGTTGTCGTCCCTCAGCCAGCGGCGCTGGATGATGTCGCGCGAACGCTCGTCGAGCTTGACCAGGCCACGGTGCAGCGTGTCCAGGCTGGCCTCCTCCTCGGACTCCGCCTCGACCGCGGCATACGGATCGGCGGAGTGATCGATCAGGAACGCGGCCGGTGACGGGCGCTCGTCCTCGTCGGCATCGACCGGCGTGTCGAAAGCGACGTCGCGTCCATTGAGGCGCGCTTCCATCTCCATCACCGTCGCCGCCGGCACACCGAGTTCGCGCGCGACGGTGTTGACCTCTTCGGCATTCATCCAGCCGAGACGCTTCTTCGACTTGCGCAGGTTGAAGAACAGCTTGCGCTGTGCCTTGGTGGTGGCGACCTTGACGATGCGCCAGTTGCGCAGGATGAACTCGTGCATCTCGGCACGGATCCAGTGCACCGCGAACGACACCAGACGCACGCCATGCTCCGGATCGAACCGCTTGACCGCCTTCATCAGGCCGATGTTGCCTTCCTGGATCAGGTCGCCGATCTGCAGGCCGTAACCGGAATAACCGCGCGCGACATGCACGACGAAGCGCAGATGCGACAACACCATCTGCTTGGCGGCGTCGAGATCGGCCTCGTCGACGAACCGATGGGCCAGGCTCTGTTCCTCGTCCAGGCTCAACATCGGTATCTGGTGAACCGCATTCACATAGGCGTCGAGACTTCCCACCGCATTCGGTACCGGGAAATTGCTGGCGACCAGGGCATTGCTCATTCGTCTGGACTCCTCAAATTCTAGCTGGATATTAGCACTCGCCTTGTTGGAGTGCTAAATCGGTGGCGAGTTCCCTGCCCGAAGGCCAAGCAACCCATAAGTGAACTGAAGAGTATTGTACTCCAAAGTTCGCTAATTTCCAGCCACGGCGTGTACTGCCTCAAGTTATTGATTGGAAAACACATTTCCTGAATCAATAGCAACGGCGCAGGAACGGCTGAATGATCGATCCTAGCGACCCCAGCCTTAATCGAGGCTCAACTCCACGCGCGGCGGCAGTCGCCAGTCGATCGGCGGCACGGCCCGCTGCTGCAGATACTCGTTCGCCCGCGAGAAATGGCCGCAGCCGATGAAGCCCCGATGCGCCGACAGCGGCGAAGGATGCGGCGCCTTCAGTACCCGGTGGCGACGGGTGTCGATCAACCGCCCTTTGTCTTGGGCGTAACTGCCCCAGAGCAGGAACACGAGACCCTCGCGCTCGCGGTTCAGGGCATCGATACAGGTATCGGTGAAGCCCTCCCAACCCTTGCCCTGATGCGAGCCGGCGAGACCGCTCTCGACAGTCAACACCGCATTCAGCAGCAGCACCCCTTGGCGTGCCCAAGGAATCAGGCAGCCGTGGTCCGGGCGCACCAGGCCGAGGTCGCGCTGGATCTCGGCGAAGATATTCAGCAGCGATGGCGGCGGCGCGACACCCGGCAGCACCGAGAAGCACAGGCCATGCGCCTGGCCGGGGCCGTGATACGGGTCTTGGCCGAGAATCACGACCTTGACCGCGTCGAACGGCGTTGCGTCGAACGCCGCGAAGATCCTCGGACCCGGTGGATGGATGACTTTGCCGGCGCGTTTCTGCGCGCGCAGGAAATCCGCCAGCGCACGCATCTCGGGGCGCTCGAACGCGACGCCGACGCGCGCCTTCCACGACGGCTCGAGCCGGACCCGGTCCTCGCTCATGCGCCGGCGCGCGCGCGCATCCGCCGCGCGACGCCGAGCTGAAACTGCAACTTGGTGATCAACAGGCGCTCCTCGATCGGCTTGTGCACGAGGTCGTTCGCACCCGCGCGCAGCAGCGCGGCCTGGTTCGCGGCATTGTCGTCGCCGGTCATGACCAGCACCGGCAGCTCGCTCTTCGAATAACCGAACAGATTGCGGATGCACGCGAGCAGGTCGCCGCCGCCGAGTTCGCCCTTCAGGCTCACGTCGGTGAGCACGAGCTCGGGGCCGGGTGCGCGGCCGTCGTTGCGTGCGATCTGCAGGATCTCCAGCGCGGCTTCGACACTGACAACGTGTGCGACCTTGAAGTCGAACTTTTCCATCATGCGGGTCGTCGCCAATGCGACCACGCGACTGTCTTCGACATACAGCACGTCGCCGCTGACCGGTTCGGTGGGCCGCACATAGCCGCGGATGAACGCGGCGAGCGCGTCGAAGCCGAGCGACTTGTCGAAATAGTCGGTGACGTCGCCGGACAGCGTGCGCGCGACGAGACGCTCCTGCACATCGCCGGATACGACCACGATCGGGATATACGCCTGCGCGGATCCCTCGCGTACCAGCCGCGCGAGGTCGACGCCATCCATGTCCGGCAGGCGCAGTGCGGTGGTGACCAGATCGATGACGCCGTCGGCCAGATGCGCTTGCGCCTCGGCACCGCTGCCACAGCCGATCACGACGCAGTTCGGAAGCTCCGCCTTCAACACGCGCTCGATCAGCTGGCGCACCACGCGCGAGCCATCGACGACGAGTACGCGCGGCTCGTCGCTGGAAATGTGGCGGGTAAGGGTGACATCGGCATTCATCGCCGCGGCTGACCCGCGGCGAGGTGACGCGCGGTCGCGACGTACGCACCGAGCCAGCCGAGCAGCGCGCTGGCGGCGACGATCGTGACCGCGGCGACCAGATCGAGGCCATGCAGCGCGAAGCGGTGTGCGTACGTGTCGACCAGGCGGCCGACCGGTCCGGACAACGCAAGCTCCACGGCTGCGACGATGAGCAGCGCGAACGCGCTGCCGAGCAGGCCGTACCAGAGGCCGGTATACAGAAACGGCCGGCGCACGAAACCGTTGCTGGCGCCAATCAGCTGCATTACCGAAATCTCGTCGGAGCGGGCCTGGATATCCATGCGCACGGTGTTGCCGATCACCAGCAGGGTGGCCAGCGCGAGCAGCGCTGCAATCACCGCGACGACACGTTCGCCGAAGCGCAGGATGTCGGAAAGTTTACGCCGCCATGCAGCGTCGTACTGCACGAGATCCACTCGGGTATCCGCCTTGAGCGCGGTTACCAGCGGCGGCTCGTCGACGGCACCGGACTCGCGCGGCGTGACCACCAGCACGCTCGGCAACGGATTGCTCCTGAGCGCGTCGAGCGCTTCGCCGAAACCGGACAACTGGCGCAGCTCGGCAAGGCCCTGGTCCGGCGTGCGCAGCAGCACGCCGGCGACGTCGGCGCGGTTGCGCAGTTCGGCGGCAAGCCCTGCGGCGGCGTCCGCATCCTGCGCAGGCTTCAGGAACACGGTCACCTCGCGCGCCTCGCGCAGGCCGCCGGACAGTTCGCGCGCATTGTCGAACGCGAGAAAGAACAGCAGCGGCAAGGCGAGCGCAAAGCCGAGCACGAGCACGGTCAGCAGGCTCGCCCACGGCCGCGCGGAGAGCCGCCCCAGGCTCGAAAAGAAACTGTAGAGGTGCTGGTCGCGCCACGCCGCGAAGCGCCCGCGCCGTGGCATGCGCACCCGGCGCTGCGCGCTGCCCTTGGCCACGGCGGGCGCCGCCTGGCGCTGGTTGCGTTCGTTGCGCCGCTTCACGAGGCGCTCTCGGCCGGTCGGAAGTCGTCGATCAGGCGTCCATGATCGAGCACCAGCACGCGCCTGTTCATGCGTTTCAACAGGAACAGATCATGGCTCGCGATCAAAACCGTGGTGCCGACCGCACCGAATTCGGCGAACAGATTCATGATCTCGATCGACAGCTGCGGATCGAGATTGCCGGTGGGTTCATCGGCGATGATCAATGGCGGCTTGGCGACGATCGCGCGCGCGATGCCGACGCGCTGCTGCTCGCCAGTCGACAACGTCGCCGGCAATGCCTTCTCGCGCGCCAGCAGGCCGACCTTGTCGAGTGCCGCCCGCACGCGCTTTGCGGTTTCAGCGCGCGTGACGCCGGCGATCAGCAGCGGCAACGCGACATTGTCGAACACGCTGCGATCCAGCAACAGGCGATGATCCTGGAACACCATGCCGATGCCGCGCCGCACTTCGGCGATTCCGCGTCGACGCACGCGCGCGAGATCCGCGTGGTTGACCGTGATCTGCCCGCGCGTCGGCCGCTCGGCGAGCCCGATCAGCTTGAGCAGCGTGCTCTTGCCGGCGCCCGAGTGCCCGGTCACGAACGCCATCTCGCCGGCGCCGATCTCGAAACTGAGCTCGGCGAGCGCGTCGTGGCCGCTGGCGTAGCGTTTGCTGACGTTGTCGAAGCGGATCATTGGGGAGGGACGAGGGACGAGGGACGAGGGACGAGTCTAAAGCGAGGACGCCACGACGGGAATGTCCCGATGCGAATATTCCGTGCAGTGAGTTGTGTGTTCTGATCTTGCGATCACCATCATTCGTCAAAGTCGCGAAAGCCTGCTTCCCTGACCCCTCGTTCCTCGTGCCTGCCTCACTTGACCATCTCATTGAGATTGAAGATCGGCAGCAGGATCGCGAGCACGATGAACAGGACCATCGCGCCGACTGCGAGGATCACCGCTGGACCGAGCACCGCAGTCAATGCGGTCAGCCAGCGATCGAGCTCGCGCTGCTGCTGCGCGGCCGCTTCGCCGAGCATGCGCGGCAGCTGGCCGGAACGTTCGCCGCTCGCGATCAGGCGCAGCACGACCGGCGGGAACTGGCCGCTTTCGCCGAGTGCGCGCGAGAACGCGCTGCCCTCGCGGACCTTGAATGCGGCACGCTTCAACGCATCGCGCATCGGCAGGTTCGCCACGACCTGCGCGGTGATGCCGAGCGCATCGAGCAGCGGCACTGCGCTTTCGACCAGCAACGCCAGCGTGCGGGTCGCGCGCGCGGTGTTCGCGGCGCGCGCGAGGCGCCCGACCAGCGGCGTGCGCAGCAACAGCGCATGCCAGCGAAAGCGCAGCGATTCCTCGCGCAGCGCGATGCGGGTCGCGATCGCGGCGGCGATCAGCGCGATCAGGATCAGCCAGCCCCAGCTGCGCAGGAATGCCGACAGCGCCATCAGCGCGCGCGTCGCCAGCGGCAGGGTCTGATGCAGGTTCTGGAACACGCCGACGATCTGCGGCACGACCCAGGTCAACAGGCCGGCAACGACCGCGATCGCGACCAGGCTGAGCAGCAGCGGATAGGCGAGCGCGGCGAGGATCTTCTGCTTCAGTGCATCGCGCGCCTCGGCGTAGTCGGCGAGCTTTTCAAGCACGGTTTCGAGGCGGCCCGATTGCTCGCCCGCGGTCACGGTCGCGCGGAAGATCTCGGGAAAGCTTTCCGGAAATTCGCCCAATGCCTGGGCCAGACTCGCGCCCTCCATCACGCGCGCGCGCAGGCTCATGGTCAAGCCGCGCTGGCGTTCGTTCTCGGCTTGTTCGGACAACGCGCCGAGCGCTTCGTCGATCGGCAGACCGGCGCCGATCAGCGTTGCCAGTTGCCGGGTCAGCAACGCGAGCTGCGCCGCACCGAGTCCGCGCCGCTCGAACAGCCTGGCCCCGCGCCCGGCGCCTTCGCGGACTTCGTCGACGCTGAGCGGATTGAGGCCGCGCTCGCGCAACGCCCCGCGCACCGCACGCGCGGTGTCACCCTGCAGCACGCCGCGCTGGGTCTTGCCGCTGCTGTCGAGCGCTTGGTACGCGAACGCGGG
>JBIODY010000145.1:0-6199 GCA_044445505.1 Lysobacterales bacterium | reverse complement strand
GAACTGCGCCGCCCGCTCGGCGTCTCGATCGTCGGCGGCCTGCTGTTGTCGCAACTGGTGACTTTGTATACAACGCCGGTCATTTATCTGTACATGGAGCGGTTTTCGGAATGGGTGCTGGCGCGGCATGGGCGGTCGGTGCTGGTCCAGGTGCCGACGGCATGAGCATCTCGCCTCGCGTTGACCATTGCGTGAAGAGCGGCCCCTTCCGCCCTCCCCTCAGCCGCCGGATGGCGGCTTCGACCTTCCCCCGCTGCGCTGGGGAAGGAAAAACGGGTGCATCGATACTTGCTGTTCCTTCCCCTGCGCAGCGGGGGAAGGTGCCGAACGCGGAAGGGGGCGCTTCTGGCGCATTCCGCGCAGTCACGGCGGCGCCTCGCGACAGGGCCGATGGTCCTTGCCGGAAAGGCGCAAGGAAACTTCGAGCGAAGCTCGCATGAACATCGCCGCGCCATTCATTCGCCGCCCGATCGGCACCTCGCTGCTCGGCGCCGGGCTGCTCGTCGGCGGAGCGATCTGCTATTCGCTGCTCGGCATCAGCGCATTGCCGCAAATCTCGTTCCCGGCGATCTTCGTGACCGCGAGCCAGCCCGGTGCGGATGCGAGCACGATGGCCTCGACGGTCGCGGCGCCGCTGGAGCGGCATCTCGGCCAGGTGCCCGGCATCGACACCATGCGTTCGTCGAGTTCGGAGGGCGGCACCTTCGTGTTCCTGCTGTTCGGCAACGGCGTCGACATCGATGCGACGGCGCGCGATGTCGAGGCGGCGATCAATGCGGCCGCGCCGGATCTGCCCTCCGGGCTCAGCTCGCTGCCGACCTACCAGAAGGCGAATCCGAACGACGACCCGGTGCTGCAGCTCGCGCTGACCTCGGACACGCAGCCGTTGTCCGCATTGTTCGATCGCGCCGACACGCTGTTGAAGCCGCGTCTGAGCCAGCTCGCCGGCGTCGCCTCGGTCGATGTCGCCGGCAGCGCGCAGCCGGCGGTGCGGGTCGACGTGAACCTGCATGCGCTGAACTCGATGGGCCTGTCCTCGAACGACCTGCGCAACGCGTTGACCGCGGCGAACGTGACCTCGCCACAGGGTTTCCTCAGCGACGGCAAGACGATGATGGCGGTCAGCGCGAACGACCAGTTGCACAGCGCGGACGATTTCGCCGATCTCGTCGTCGCGGTGCGCAACGGCACGCCGATCTATCTGCGCGATGTCGCGCATGTGTACCAGGGCGCGCAGGACAGCTACCAGGCCGCCTGGTTCAACGGCAAGCGTTCGATCGAGATCGACGTCTACAAACGCCCCGAGGCGAACGTGATCGCGACCGTCGACGCGGTCAAGGCCGAGCTCGCTCGTCTCGAAACACTACTGCCGCCATCGACGCAGTTGACTCCGTTCTTCGACGGCACGCCGACCGTGCGCGATTCGGTCAACGAAGTGCAGATCACCCTGCTGATCAGCCTGGCGATGGTGATCCTGACCATGGCCCTGTTCCTGCGCCGGCTCGCGCCGACCCTGATCGCCGCACTCGCCGTACCGTTGTCGCTGGCCGGCGCGTTCGTGGCGATGTATGTGTTCGGCTACACGCTCGACAACCTGTCGCTGCTCGCGCTGGTGATCGCAATTGGTTTTGTCGTCGATGATGCGATCGTGGTCATCGAGAACATCATCCGCCATCTCGATGCGGGGCAGTCGCGGCTGGAAGCGACTCTCGCCGGGGCGCGCGAGATCGGCTTCACGATCGTCTCGATCACCCTGTCGCTGATCGCGGTGTTCATCCCGCTGCTGTTCGCGACCGGCATGATCGGCCTGTTCTTCCGCGAGTTCACGGTGACCCTGATCGCCGCGATCGCGGTGTCGGCGATCGTCTCGCTGACCCTGACGCCGTCGTTGTGCGGGGTGTTCCTGAAACCGTTCGCGGAAGCGAAACCGTCGCGCGTTGGGCGGGCGCTCGATGCGTTCCACGTCGGCATGCTGAATACTTACCGGCGCGCGCTGGATTGGTCGCTGCGCCACGCGTTGCTGCTCGCGCTGACCCCGCTCGCGCTGATCGTCGCGACCGTGTTCCTGTTCGGTGCGATCAAGGCCGGCTTCTTTCCGGCGCAGGATTCAGGCCTGATCTGGGGCCGCGCAACGGCCGGCTCGACCTTGTCGTTCGTCGACATGCAGGAGCGCCAGCAACGCGTCACGCAAATGTTGCTGGCCGATCCCGCGGTCGAGTTCGTCGGTGCGAGCCTCGGCAGCGGCCGGCACGGCACCAGCGGTGCCTTCAGCATCCAGCTGAAGCCGCTCGGCCGCGGCCGTCGCGACTCGACCCAGGACGTGCTCGCGCGCCTGTCCGCGCAGGCCGCGCACTATCCGGACGTGAATCTGCGCCTGCGCGCGCACCAGGATCTGCCGAGTGGCGGCGGCGGCACCAGCCAGGGCGCGCAGTATCAGGTTTCGCTGAAGGGCAACGACGTCGCCGAGCTGCAGACCTGGTTGCCGAAACTGCAGGCGGAACTGAAGAAGAATCCGATCCTGCGCGACGTCGGCAGCGACGTCGACGAAGCCGGGCTGCGCCAGAACCTGGTCATCGACCGCGACGCCGCGAGCCGGCTCGGCATCAGCGTCGCGGCGATCGACGATGCGCTGTACAACGCGTTCGGCCAGCGCCAGATCTCCACGATCTACTCCGACATCAACGAGTACCAGGTCGTGGTCAACGCGTTGCCGGCACAAACCGCGACGCCGGACGCACTGGATCGCCTCTATATCCGCTCGAACGCCGGCAAGATGGTGCCGATCACCGCGGTGACGCGCCAGCAGGCGGGCCTGGCGCCGGTGCAGATCCAGCACGAGGACCAGTTCACGACGATGGATCTCTCCTTCAACCTCGCGCCGGGCATCGCGATGGGCGAGGCAACCGACGCGATCCAGAAGACCATCTCGGACATGCGCCTGCCCGGCGACATCCGCATGAGCTTCGGCGGCGAGTTCAAGCGCTTCCAGCAGAGCGCGTCGTCGATGCCTTGGCTGCTGCTCGGCGCGGTGCTCGCGGTCTACATCGTGCTCGGCATGCTCTACGAGAGCCTGATCCATCCGGTCACGATCCTGTCCACGCTGCCTTCTGCCGGCGTCGGCGCGCTGCTCGCGCTGCTGTTGACCAACACCGAGCTTTCGATCGTCGCGATGATGGCGATCGTGCTGCTGATCGGCCTGGTCAAGAAGAACGCGATCATGATGATCGACTTCGCGTTGGTCGCCGAGCGCGAAGGGCTCGCGCCGCTGGAGGCGATCCGCGAGGCGTGCATCGCGCGCTTCAGGCCGATCATGATGACCAGCATGGTCGCGATCCTTGCCGCATTGCCGCTCGCGATCGGCATCGGCGCCGGCGCGGAGTTGCGCCGTCCGCTCGGCATCGCGCTGATCGGCGGCCTGATCGTGTCGCAGAGCCTGACCCTGCTGTCGACGCCGGCGCTGTACCTGATTTTTTCCTGCCTGCGTGAACGGCTGCACGCGCGCCGCGCGAATCGTCGTACGCGCATGCTGCCGGCGCGGCCGTGATATCGACCGCACCCGCATCAGGCGCGGAGTGCCTGGTGCGACAAACCTGCACGGCTCCGCCGCAACCGTTTGTTTGCGCTGCGCGTGCCAGGAGCGGGCGCGAACGGCGAAGCCGGGCTGAAGGCGGAGCCGCAGGATGCGGCGAGTGAACAGCGGCACGATGCCCGGGTTTGCGAACGATCAGGCCTGCGCTTGCGGCTGCCCCGAGCGCGGCATGATCAATTCCTCGCTGCGGCTCGGACGATCGAGCAGCACTTGCAGATCGGCGCCGCTCATCGGCCGGCCGAAATAGTAGCCTTGGCCTTCGCTGCAGCCATGACGCATCAGCCAGTCGCACTGCTCGCGGGTTTCGACGCCTTCGGCGACGGTACGCATGCCGAGGTCGCGCGCGAGTGCGATCACGGCGCGAATGATCGCGCTCGAATCCGCATCCATGCCGATATCGCGCACGAAGGACATGTCGATCTTGATCTTGTCGAACGGAAACGCGCGCAGCAGCTGCAGCGACGAATAGCCGGTGCCGAAGTCGTCCAGCGACAGCCGCACGCCATAGTCGTGCAGTTCGTTGAGGCCGCGGCGCGTGGCCACGTCTCGCGCGAGCAACGCGCTCTCGGTGACCTCCAGGTCGAGCTGTTCGGCGGCGAGTCCGGCCTGATGCAGCGCGCTGATCACATCGAGCACGAAGCCGGGTTTCCCGAACTGCAGCGGCGAGAGGTTCACGCCGACCTTGATTGCGCGCGGCCAGCCCGCGGCCGCCGCACAGGCCTCGCGCAGGATCCAGTCGCCGAGCCGGTCGATCAGGCCCATCTCCTCGATGATCGGCACGAACACCGCCGGCGGGACGCTGCCGTGGCGGGGATGTTGCCAGCGCACCAGCGCCTCGACCGCGGCCAACGCGTTGCTCGCGAGCACAATGATCGGCTGGTAGACGAGGCTGAATTCGCGCGCGTCGAGTGCGTTGCGCAGATCCTGCTTGAGACCGCGCCGTGATTGCACCGCGATCTCCATCTCCGGCACGAACAGACGCCAGGCGCAGCGGCCGGTGGCTTTTGCCTCGTACAAGGCCAGATCGGCGCGGCGTGTCAGGTCCGCAAGGTTCTCGTCGGCGGACATCGCGCGTGCGATGCCGATGCTGGCGCCGATACCGATCCGGTGGTCGTCGATCTCGAACGGATCGTCCACCACCGCGATGATCTTCTGGGCGAGCAACGAGCCGTTGACGCGCGCGTCGGCGCACCGCTGGATCACCGCGAATTCGTCGCCGCCGACGCGCGCGACGAACGCATCCGGCTCCATGCACGCGGCCAGGCGCTGTGCGACCGCTTCGAGCAGCAGATCGCCGACGCGATGGCCCAGGCTGTCGTTGACCCCCTTGAAGTCGTCGAGGTCGACCGCGAGGACGTTGATCGCCTGGCCTGGCTGCAGCGCGGCCAGCTCGCGTGTCGCGCGATCGATGAACTGGGCGCGGTTCGGCAGGCCGGTCAGGACGTCGAAGAATGCGAGGTGATGGATGCGGCGTTGCGCTTCGTCGTGCTCGATCGCGATCGAGCACAAATCCACGCAGTGCTCAACGATCTTGCGCTCGAGTTCCGCCGGCCCGCGCTTGCTGCGGTAGTAGAACGCGAACGTGCCGACCACGTGGCCATCACGCCGTGCCTTGATCGGGCTCGACCAGCAGGCGAGCAGGCCGAGCGGCAGGGCCAGCGCCTTGTAGTCGCGCCACCTCGGGTCGTTCGCGATATCGACGACCTCGACCGGCGCGCCGAGATACGCGGCGGTGCCGCAGGAGCCCGAATGCGGACCGATCTGCACGCCGTCGAGGGCGCGCGAATACGCGTCGGGAAGACTCGGGGCCGCGATCGGATGCAGCAAACCTTGCGCGTCGACCGTCAGAATCGTGCAGATCACATCCGGAGCGAGGCGCTCGGCATCGCTGCAGATGCGTTGCGCGATCGTCACCAGCGGCTCGCCGCGCGCGATCGCTTCCAGAGTCGCGCTCTGGAGGCGTTGCAGCGAAGCACTGGAGGAACTGGATCCGCCCATGCGCAATCCACCGCGTACCCGGAACGCTCCGGTCCGTTGGACGCCAACATACGCCCGGCGGCGTCCGGATGCTCGCGGTTTCGCACTGCGCGCTGGATTGTGCGGCGCAGCAGGGCTGCCCGCGAGGCTCGCGCTCAGCCCGCGGAAGCGCGTTCGACACGCGCGCCCACGGCTACCCGTTCGAATTGATACAGGTCGACATGGCTACTCGGCACCGGCGTGTAGTCGGCGTCGAACGCGACATCGCCGGGCGTCCAGCCGGCCGCTTTCCACAGCGCACCCCAGAAGCGACGGAACGCACCCCATTGCATCGCGACCAGGCCGCGCTGGTTGTCGATGTCGACCATCGGGTCGCCGACGCCGGTCGGGCGTGGTGCCACGCCGTACAGCGCGGTGCCGAACACGACGTCCCAGATCGAGAACACCTGGCCGTAGTTGCAGTTGTGCAGATGCGGCCGCTCCGGGTCGACGATCATGTGATGCAGGCGGTGGAACCTGGGATCGACGAACACCTTCTCGAACCCGCGGCCGAAGCCGAAGCGCACATTGGTGTGCGAGAAGTTCTGCGCGAGTTCGCCGATGAACATCAGCAGCGCGAATTGATCCGGCGCG
>JBIODY010000144.1:0-6251 GCA_044445505.1 Lysobacterales bacterium | reverse complement strand
TGATTCCTCGCCCGTCCCGCGTCCCTCACCCCTTTCTTCACAATTTCTTGAGCAACAGCTTGTCGCCTTCCAGCCAGGCCTGTACCGCCTGCCCGCGCAGGTCCTTCGGGATGTCCTCGAACACACGGTACTGGCCGGCGATCGAGACGAGTTCGGCGTGGAATTCGCGGCAGTAGATACGTGCGCCGGCATCGCCCTGCGCACCTGCGAGCGCGCGTCCGCGCAGCGCGCCGTAGACATGGATCGAGCCGTCCGCGATGACTTCGGCGCCATTGCCGACCAGCGCAGTCAGGATCAGGTCGCGACCGCGCGCGTAGACCTGCTGTCCCGAGCGCACCGGCTTGTCGTGCAGCTGGCCGACGCTCGGGCTTGCGTTCGCGAGGGCCGTTTTCGTTTCGGCCGCGGCCGGTTCGCGCGAGGGTGGCGGCGGCGTGTCGCGCGCGGCGGGCTGGACCGGTTCGGCTGCGGCGCGCTCGTACCCCGCGCGGAACTTGGCGAACACCGGCAGGCCGAGCGCGAGCGCGAGCGCGTCGTTTTCGCTGGTGCCGTAGGACAGTCCGACCGGCAGCATGCCCGACGCGCTGATGCGCGCGAGCAGGTCGCGCACGGTTTCGATATCGGGCAGGTTCGGCAGATGGCTGAGGTCGAGCACGACCGGCGCGCGCAGAAAGAGCTTGGCCGCGCTGTCGACCTTGGTCTGCAACTCGGCGGCGAGCGCATCCGGATCGAGCCGCTTGAGCTTGAGATTGGCGATGCCGACCTGGCCGAACTTGATCTCGGCAACCGGTTCGAGCGTCGCGATCGGAGCGGCCGTCATCGGCAGGGCGCGCTCAGCCGCGACCGACGGCACGCGCACCGCGCGGCATCGCGATCACGCGTTCGCGTTCGGCGAGCCAGGGCAACTCCGGCAGTCCGCCGTCGGCACCGTGCAGATAGGTATCGCGCACGAACGGGAAACTGCACAGGGTCTTGGCGAGCAGGGATACGCGCCGGTCGACGTCCGGCATCGTCTGCTGGCCGACCTCGTGGAAGCCCCAGGTGCCGTGGAACAGCACCGAGACGTCGTCGCGCGGTTCGAGGAACACCTCGCAGGCGAGCAGCGGCACGCGCGTCTCGGCGTAGCTGGTCACGTCCGCATAGAACACCCGGCCGAGCCCGAGGCCGCGATACGGCTTGGCGATCACGATGCGGTCGATGTAGACGAATTCCGGGTAGTGGTCGCGGAACCAGCGGAAATTCGGGCTTGCGTAATCGGCATCCTCACGCATCGCCAGCAAGAATCCGGCGATGTGACCATCGATCTCGGCGCGACGGAAATAGCTGGCTTCCTCGTGCAGCGTGCGCAACGCGGCGGCATCGAGCGGCAGGATCGTGGAACCGGCGGCGTTGTTGAGGGCGAGCACCGAGTCCAGTTCGTGCGGCTGCACGTCGCGGATGCTTAGGGCCATGTCTTGCTCCGTGGGGGCGTGCCGGGATCGAAAGGCGAGGCCGCCGCCGGTCGACTCCCGCTGACCGCGATTATCGCACGTGACGCCGGTTCGGTCATGGCGTCGGGCGGGCGCGGAGGTTAGCAGGCCGTTAGCCGATACGCAGCCGATACGTGGTCGATGCGCGCCCGGCAATGACTTCGGGCAGGTTACGCCGCACGGCGCCGCGTCTATGATGGCGGGCATGCTGTGGCCGCAAATCAATCACATCCAGTTGCTCCGCTACGCCGGCCTGTTCCAGTACGCCAGCGTCGGCACGCCGTTCCTGCGCTACCAGACCCTGGTCGAGGACCTTGCGCAGAAGCAGCTGCCGACCGCGTACGCGCATCTGTGGCTGGCCTGTTACGTCGTGTTCGGCCTGGTCTATTGGTACCTGACCCGCGATCTCGGCGATCGCCGCCGCACGCCGCTGCGCCGTGCGACCCAGATCGTGCTGCTGCTTGTGCTGAACGCGATCGTGGTCGCGATCGGCTGGTTCAGCCAGAGCGGTATCTCGGCATTGCTGCTTGCGGTGGTCGCGGTGGTGCTGCCGTGGCTGCTGCCGTTGCGCATCGGGATCGCCTGGATGGTACTGCAGAATTTTTCGCTGGTGCCGGTGTTCGCAAGCATCCGCGAACCGGTGTTCAGCCTCGCCGACGCGTTCCTGCAGTCGAGCCTGTATCTGGGTTTCATCGTGCTCGCGTTCGTTACCGCGCTGGTGACCAAGCAACAGGTCGAGGCACGCGAGGAACAGCGGCGCCTCAATTCCGAACTGCGCGCGACGCGCACGCTGCTGGCCGAATCCAGCCGGCTCGCCGAACGCATGCGGATCTCGCGTGAACTGCACGATCTGATCGGACATCACCTGACCGCGCTCAGCCTCAACCTCGAGGTCGCCAGCCATCTCGTCCAAGGCAATGCGCAGGAGCATGTGCGCCAGGCCCAATCGGTCGCCAAGCTGCTGCTCGGCGACGTGCGCGAAGTGGTCAGCCAGTTGCGCGAGGGCGACAGCATCGACCTGACCGCAGCACTGCAGAATCTGACCGAGGGCGTGCCGGGACTGGAGATTCACCTGGACCTGCCGCCACGTTTCAGCGTCGACGATCCCAAGCGCGCGCAGGTGTTGCTGCGCTGCACGCAGGAAATCATCACCAATACGGTGCGCCATGCCGGCGCGCGCAACCTCTGGCTGCGCTTTGAACGCAGCGCGGACCGGCAGATGGCGATCCACGCGCACGATGACGGCCAGGGCGCGATCCAGTTCAGGCAAGGCAACGGGCTGGCCGGGATGCGCGAGCGCCTCGCGCAGTTCGGCGGCAACGTCGATATCGTGACCGGCAAGGGCCAGGGCTTCGCGCTCGATGCCTGGTTGCCGCTGGAGAATCCGGCATGAGCAAGGACCACATGATCGAAGTCTGCCTGGTCGACGACCAGACCCTGGTGCGCCAGGGCATCCGTTCGCTGCTGGAATTGTCCGATTCGATTCGCGTGATCGCCGAGGCTGGCGATGGCATGCAGGCGGTCGAGACGATTCCGCGCGTGAAACCCGACGTGGTCCTGCTCGACATGCGCATGCCGGGCATGTCGGGGCTCGACGTGCTGAATGCGTTGGCAGCGAAGAACGAATTGCCGCCGACGATCATCCTGACCACGTTCGATGACGACCAGCTGGTGCTTGCCGGCCTCAAGGCCGGTGCGCGCGGGTATCTGTTGAAAGACGTGTCGCTCGATCAACTCGTCGATGCGGTGAAGACCGTTGCCGATGGCGGTTCGCTGGTCGCGCCGGTGGTGACCCAGCGCCTGTTGTCCGGACTCGAACGCATGCACAACGAGTTCACCAGCCTGGATCGCCCGGATCCGCTGACCGAGCGCGAGACCGAAATCCTGCGCCTGATGGCCGGCGGTTACAGCAACAAGGAGATCGCCAATTCGCTCGGCGTCGCCGAGGGAACGGTGAAGAATCATGTCTCGAACATCCTGTCCAAGCTTGGCGTGCGCGACCGTACGCGGGCGGTGCTCAAGGCCTTCGAACTCGGCATCGTTTAAGCGGCGCGTCGTGATCCGATTCTGGTCAGGAGGCCTGGAAAAACCGTCATCCCGGCGAAAGCCGGGATCCATTTTCCTTCCGTAACACGATCAAGATGGATTACTCGCCGCTTCCGCGGCTCGCCATGTGGGCCATTCGCTGCGCGAATGTTCGCTGACGCCATCCTGCCTACGCAGTCCGGCTTGCGTTGGAATGACGAGCTCTTGCCTGCTCGGATATTCCTTGGCGCCCGGCCTCATCCTGAGCTTCCCGCAACGTTCCTGCGCGCCATGTCGCTGCAACCCTGCTCCACGGCACGGCCGGTTTCCGCTACGACGCACCTCAGCGCGCATCGACCGTAGCGTTCCCGCCCCCGAGTCCAGTACCATCCGTTCCCTGAGCCCCGCCCGCGCGGGGCTGAGCGCGTGAGTGCGACGGGGGAATCGGGCGGCTGTCGTTCATGGCGCTCCCGGTGATCGTCGTGGCGCGCAGCAATGACTGACGTGCTGGAGATGCCTCGGATGATTCGTATTGTCGAAATGCTGGTTGCTCTGCTGATCGTGATCCTGCTCGCCGTCGGCATCGGCGCGCTGCTGTCGGACCACGGTCACATCGAGCGCACGGTCGAGGTGTCCAGCCCGATCCGGCAGGTCTACGACTCGGTCGACACGTTTCGCCGCTACCCGCAGTGGTCGGCCCTGCGCAGCTTCGATCCGCGCGTGCAGATGACCTTGTCGGGCCCGGAATCCGGCGTCGGCGCGAAGGTCAGCTGGACCAGCGCGGTGCCGAAGGTCGGCGACGGCAGCCTCGAGATCAAGTCGAGCAAACCCGATGAGGAAGTCGGGATCGCGATCGACAACGGCTGGATCGGCACCGACAAGCACTACACGGTTTCGTTGCAGCCGGCAGCGAACGGCAAGACGCTGAAGATCAACGTCGCTTATGACGTCGACTACGGCTGGAACCTGCTGTGGCGCTATGGCGGCCTGTACATCAACGGTGATCCGGCGGCGGTGATCCAGACCAGCCTGAACAATCTTTCGGCGATGCTGGCCGGCTTCCCGAACACCGATTACAAGGATCAGCAGATCGCGATCACGGATATCGCGCCGCAGCCGGTGTTCCTCGTCGACACCAAGGCCAAGCGCACGCTCGAAGACGTCGCCGACGCGACCACTACGGCGATGACTGCGATCGAAGCGGCGATGAAGAAGGCCGGCCTTACCGCGGCCGGCCCGCGCATGACGATCACGACGAACTGGGGCGAGGAGGATTACACGTTCAGCGTCGCCGTGCCGGTTGCCGCGACCACGTTCACGCTCGCTGGCCAGCAGTACACGATCGAGACCCCGGTGCGCCCCGCGGCTGCGACCGATGGCGACGAAGAACAGACGCCGCCGGCCTTGAAGCCCGGCGACAAGGACCACGATGGCATGCTGGTGGTCGACGCGAACGTGCGCGCCGCGCTGTGGTACCAGGGCAAGGCGCTGGTTACCGAATACACCGGCAGTCCGGCCGCGCTGCCGCTGCTGCGCCTCAACCAGAAGGCGTATGCCGAGACCCATGGCTACCACTACAACGATGCCGGCATCGGCCGCTTCTGGGACGAACTGACCTCCGCACCGGATGCCGCCGAGGATCAGCAGACCTTCAAGGTGTATCTGCCGATCCAGCTCTAGCCGGCGGTCGGTTTTCGCAACAAGAAAAGCCGCGCATCGCGCGGCTTTTTGCTGGACGCTGGAAGACTGCCATCTTGCCGGGTGGGCCTTGGCCCACCGATCCATCGCAACGACGACAAGTGGTGGGCTGAAGCCCACCCTGCGATGGCGACTTGTCTCGGCTCACGGCACGTACCTCACCGCGACAACCACAAAACGCATCGGTCCGCCCGGCAGCTCCGCTTCGAACTCGTCGTCGACGCGACGCTTGAGCGCGGCGCGCGCGAGCGGCGAATCGACGCTGATCCAGCCAAGCCCGGCATCGGTCTCGTCCGGGCCGACGATGCGGTATTCGTGTTCGTCGCCCTGTTCGTCCTCGATGCGGAACCACGCGCCGAAGAAGATCGCCGAAGGGTCGGTCGGCAAGGTGTCGAGCACGCGCAGGTTCTGCAGGCGCATGCTGAGATAGCGCACGCGCCGGTCGATCTCGCCGAGCTGCTTCTTGCGATAGGTGTATTCCGCGTTCTCGGAGCGATCGCCTTCCGCGGCGGCGGCGGCGAGTGCGCGCACGACCTCGGGACGGCGCAAGCGCCAGAGTTCGTCGAGCTCGTCCTTGAGGCGACGATGGCCATCCGGCGTGATCACGGCGGTCGACGCGGCGGCGGCTGGGCGCCAACGGCTCATGCGGGCATCCGGTTGGGTACGCGGATCAGGGACGCTAGCGATCGTGCGCGCAACCGTCAATGAATCGCGTCGGTCACGCGCCTCCGGGCCGCCGCGATGCGGAGTCGCTCAGCGCCTGGTGATCGAGCCGAGCACGCCGCGCAGGATCGAACGGCCGAGCTGGCCGCCTGCGTTGCGCGCCATCGATTTGGCCATCGCCTCGAGCATGCCCTGGCGCCGGCTTGTACCGAGCACCACGTCCTTGGCCGCATCCATCCAGCCGCCGCCTTTTTGCGGGACGTCGGCGTTGCCGGGATCGGCCGGTGTCGCGGCGTTTTGCGGCGTGGCGCGCTGGGCGAGTTTCTCGAACGCCGATTCGCGATCGATCGCGGTATCGTACTTGGCGCCGACCGGCGAGCGCGCACGCACCGCGGTGCG
>JBIODY010000143.1:0-6256 GCA_044445505.1 Lysobacterales bacterium | reverse complement strand
GGCGCGTTCGGCGAGCGCAGCAACGCCGAGCATGCGCTTGCCAATGCGAAGCGCGCGGGACTCGATCATGTCGGCATCGAATCGGTCGCGGTGGCCGGGCGCACGGTGCATCGCGTGCGGGTCGGCCCATTGGCCGATGTCGACGCGGCCGACGCGCTGACTGCGCGCATCGAGAAGCTCGGCCTCGGTGCGCCACGGGTCGCGATCGAGCGCTGAGGCGATGAACGCCGGGCATACCGCGGCGATGCGCCGGATCATCGCGGGGTGTTTTGGCCGCCGCGCTCTGCGACAATTCCGCCTTTGAAGCTGTGCAGGAATCACCTCCCGAAATGAAGCTGCCGCCCCTCGTCGTTCTCGCCGCCGGCCTCGCGTTCGCCTCCCTTCATGTCGATGCGCGTACCAAGCCGAACCCGCATCACCCCGCAAACACGCCCGCCGCCGCGGCGGCGCCGGCGGCCACACCGGCTCCGGCGACGGCAACGCCGCCGCCGGCGGCAAACCCGAACCTGCCGACCCCGGAGCCGGTCGCGAAGCCCGCGGCGGCACTGCCGGTCCCCGGCGCGACCGGCGCCGGTCCGGTACCGTCACCACCGGCGATCGACGCCAAGAGCTGGGTGCTGATGGACTACGCGACCGGCCAGGTCCTGGTCGACAGCAACGCGGATCTGCGCGTCGCGCCGGCATCGATCACCAAGATCATGACTTCCTACGTCGTTTCGGCGGAACTCGCGCACGGCAAGATCCACATGGACGACCAGGTCCTGATCAGCGAACGTGCCTGGCGCTCCGGAGGTGCCGGCACCGACGGCTCGACCAGCTTCCTGCAGCTCAACAGCAAGGTGCCGCTGAAAGACCTGCTGTACGGCATGATCATCCAGTCCGGCAACGATGCCGCGATCGCGCTGGCCGAACACACCGCCGGTTCCGAGGAGACGTTCGCGCTGTTGATGAACCAGTACGCGGCCAGGCTCGGCATGCGCGGCACCCACTATGTCGACGCGAGCGGCCTGCCCAACCCCGACCACTACACGACCGCGCACGACATCGCGCTGCTGTCGCGCGCGGTGATCCACGACTACCCCGAGGACTACAAGATCTACGCGATCAAGGAATTCGAGTGGAACGGGATCAAGCAGCACAACCGCAACACGCTGCTGTGGCGCGACGACACCGTCGATGGGATCAAGACCGGGCATACCTCGGAGGCCGGGTTTTGCCTGGCGACCTCGGCCAAACGCGGCGACCAGCGCCTGATCGCGGTGGTGATGGGCGCGCCGAGCGAGAAGCAGCGCGCCGACGACAACCAGGAACTCCTGAACTACGGTTTCCGCTTCTACGAGACGCACAAGCTGTATGCGGCGAACCAGCCGCTGGCGACACCGGAATTGTGGAAGGGCGCGGTCGCGAACCTGCCGCTCGGGGTCGCCGACGACACGCTGGTCACGTTCCCGCGCGGCCGCTACGCCGACCTCAAGGCCAGCCTCGACATGCCGGCGCGCCTGGTCGCGCCGATCGCCAGGGGCGCCAAGGTCGGCACCCTGAAGATCCAGCTCGATGGCAAGCCGCTGCTCGACAAGCCGCTGATTGCGCTCGCCGACGGTGCTGAGGGCGGCTTCTTCAAGCGCCTGTCCGACGGTGCCTGGATGTGGTTCAAGGGCGACGCAGGCAGCAACGTCTCGGCGGTAGCGCCGAAGGCCGACTGATGAAGGATCTCGATGAAATCCACGCCCAGAATCCGCAGCAGGGATTCCAGTTTCCGGGCGTGTTCGAGATCACCGCGATGGGCAGCTCGAGCGCTGCGCTCGAAAGCCGGGTGCCGCAGATCATCGAGCGCGTCGGCCTGAGCGTGCTCGCCGGTTCGGTCCGCGTGCGCCCGTCGCGCGAAGGCAACTACGTTTCGGTCGCCGTCAGTTTCACCTGCCCGACCCGCGAGAAGTACGACGAGGTGCACGCGGCGCTGCGCGCGCACCCGGATATCCGCTGGACGTTATGACGCGCTCTTCGCGCCCCTGCCGTCCTGGGTGGATTGTCTCGTCGCGCTTACTTGCGCCGTCCCGCGGCGCATTTCATGCTGGAATCGTGGTTGTGAAAGCGTTTTCGATACCCACTTCGCGATCATGTCCCTGTCATTGAACGTGCGCCGCCTCGGCCGCCGACCCTACGAACCCGTCTGGCGCGCGATGCAGGCGTTTACCGATGCACGCGGGCCGGACACGCCGGACGAGTTGTGGGTCCTCGAACATGAGCCGGTGTTCACGCTCGGCCAGGCCGGCAAGTGGGAACACGTGCTGGTGCCGGGCGACATCCCGGTGGTGCCGGTCGATCGCGGTGGCCAGGTCACCTATCACGGCCCGGGCCAGATCGTCGCCTATCCGCTGATCGACCTGCGCCGGCTGAAAATCGGCGTGCGCGACCTGGTGCAGCGGATCGAACAGGCGCTGATCGATACGCTGGAAACGTGGAACATCGTCGCCGTGCGCCGCGACGGGGCCCCGGGCGTATATGTCGGCGATGCGAAAGTTGCGGCCTTGGGCCTGCGCGTGCGCCGCGGCTGTTCGTTCCACGGCCTCGCCTTCAATGTCGCGATGGATCTCGAGCCTTTTCACCGCATCAATCCGTGCGGTTATCAAGGCCTGGCGGTGACCCAGGTGCTAGACTTGGGCGGACCGGGATCGCTCGCCGCGGTGGAAGCGGTCCTGATCGGTGAACTGGCCCGCCAGTTCGGGTTGATGCCCACGCCCGCCGCCGCCGAAATCCCCCGCGTTCCGACCGACGATGCCGCGCGCGTCGCGCAGCCCGCATGAACGTGCACGCATGATTGAATCCGCGAAGACCATTCCGCTGACCCTCCTCGATGCGGCACCCGGCCAGCTTCCGTCAAGCCCGCTCCCGTCCAGCGAGAAGCAGCTCGGCGAGGACAAGATCGCGCGCAACCGCGCCGCGTTCGCGGGGGCGCCGACCCTGCGCAAGCCATCCTGGATCCGCGTACGCATCCCGCCCGGCAATGCGGTCGCGAAGCTCAAGGCCAGATTGCGTGCGAACCACCTCGTCACGGTGTGCGAGGAAGCGTCCTGCCCGAACATCCACGAATGCTTCACCAAGGGCACCGCGACATTCATGATCCTCGGCGAGGTGTGTACGCGGCGTTGCTCGTTCTGCGACGTCGCGCACGGCCGGCCGAAGGCGCCGGATCCGCTGGAACCGGCGCATCTGGCCGGCACGATCCGCGACATGGGCCTGCGCTACGTCGTCATCACCTCGGTCGACCGCGACGACCTGCGCGACGGCGGCGCCGGGCATTTCGCGGCCTGCATCAAGGCGGTGCGCTTCGAGAGTCCGGACATCCGCATCGAGATCCTGACCCCGGATTTCCGCGGCAAGGGGCGCATGCAGCGCGCGCTGGAGGTGCTGGCGCAGCAGCCGCCGGATGTGTTCAACCACAATCTGGAGACGCCGCGCGCGCTGTACCGCGAGGTGCGCCCCGGCGCGGACTACGACTGGTCACTCGAGTTGCTGCAGCGCTTCAAGGCCCAGCATCCGGATGTGCCGACCAAGTCCGGGATCATGCTCGGACTCGGCGAGACGTTCGAACAGGTCGAGGAAACGTTGAACGACCTGCGTCGCCACGCTGTCGATATGGTCACGATCGGCCAGTACCTGCAGCCGACCGCGCACCATCATCCGGTGCTGCGCTACTGGACACCCGACGAGTTCAAGGCGATCGAGGAACTCGGTTACCGGATCGGTTTCCAGCACGTCGCCTCCGGTCCGCTGGTGCGCTCGTCGTACCACGCGGACGAGATGGCACACGCGGCAGGTTACGTACAGGTTGCTTGAATAGCCTTTATCGAGAAGTCTGCCCACAGATGTGCAGTCTTGATCCTCGTTCTGCACGGATGGACACGTGCACAAATACCGGAGACACGTAATGCGGAAGTTGTTGCTGGGCCTGGCCCTGACCGTTCTGATCGGCCCGGCGTTCGCCGAGCCCACGCCGCCGGCTGCGCCGCTGCTGAAGGCGACCGCGACCGAAGGCGAGGCGGCGATCTGGGCGACCCGCTTCCTGACCCATTTCCACTACAAGCCGACGCCGCTCGACGACGCGATGTCCGAGCAGATCTTCAAGCGCTATCTCGACGCGCTGGATGGCGACAAGCTGTTCTTCACCCAGGCCGATATCGACAAGTTCGCGATCTACAAGGACAAGCTCGACGACGCAATCTACAACCAGGACCTGGCCGCGCCGTACGCGATCTTCAACATCTACGAGCAGCGCGTCGGCGAACGCGTCGCGTATGCGCGCTCGCTGCTGGCCAAGGGGTTCGACTTCGGCAAGGACGAGAGCTACCAGTACGACCGCGAGAAGGCGGCGTGGGCGGCCGACGAGGCGGCGGTCGACGATCTGTGGCGCAAGCGCATCAAGAACGACTGGCTGCGCCTGAAACTCGCCAGCAAGTCCGACAAGGACATCCGCGACACGCTCGACAAGCGCTACGCGAACTATCTCGATCGCGTCCACCAGCTCAACAGCGAGGACGTGTTCCAGACCTTCATGAACGCGTATGCGTCGTCGATCGAGCCGCACACGAATTATCTCGGCCCGCGCGCGTCGGAGAACTTCGACATCGCGATGAAGCTGTCGTTGGAAGGCATCGGCGCGGTGCTGCAACGCGACGACGACTACACCGCGATCCGCGAGATCGTGCCCGGCGGCCCGGCCGCGCTGTCGAAGCAGATCAAGGTCGGCGATCGCATCGTCGGGGTCGGCCAGGGCGCGAGCGGTCCGATCGTCGACGTGATCGGCTGGCGCCTGGACGATGTGGTCGAGAAGATCCGCGGCGCGAAGGACACCATCGTGCGGCTGGAGGTCCTGCCCGCGGATGCGGGCCCGGACGGCAAGCACGCGATGCTCGCGCTGACCCGCAAGAAGGTCAGCATCGAGGAGCAGGCGGCGAAGAAATCGATCATCGAGGTCAGGGACGGCGAACGCACGCGGCACATCGGCGTGATTTCGCTGCCGACGTTCTATCAGGATTTCGAGGCGCGCCGGCGTGGCGACAAGGACTACAAGAGCGCGACCCGCGACGTCGAGAAACTGCTCGGCGAATTCCGCCAGGACAAGGTCGACGGCGTGATCGTGGACCTGCGCAACAACGGCGGCGGCTCGCTCGCCGAGGCGACCGATCTCACCGGCCTGTTCATCGACAAGGGCCCGGTCGTGCAGGTGCGCAACGCGAACGGCCAGATCGAGTCGGAGGAAGACACCCGGGCCGGCATGGCCTGGGACGGCCCGCTCGCGGTGCTGGTCAACCGCGGCTCGGCATCGGCCTCGGAGATCTTTGCGGCGGCGATCCAGGATTACGGCCGCGGAGTGATCATCGGCGAGCCGACGTTCGGTAAGGGCACGGTGCAGAACCTGGTCGATCTCGACGATGTGGCGCACAACGAGAAGCCGACCTATGGCGAGGTCAAGATGACCATCGCGCAGTTCTTCCGCATCAACGGTGGTTCGACCCAGCTGCGCGGGGTGACCCCGGACATCAGCTTCCCGCTGAGTGTCGATGCGAAGGACTTCGGCGAGTCGAGCTACGACAATGCGTTGCCGTGGACCTCGATCGCGCCGGCCAGGTACAAGCCGGTCGCGGATATCAAGCCGGTCATGCCGATGCTGCTCGAGCGCCACCAAGCGCGCACCGCGCAGAATGCCGAGTGGAAGAATTTCGAGGCCGACCTCGCCGACCTGCGCAAGCTGCGCGACGAGAAAACGGTGTCGCTGAACGAGCAGGTACGCCGCAAGGAGCGCGACGACCAGGAGGCCAGGCGCAAGGCACGCGAGCTCGCCAGCGGCCATGCGACCCCGGATGCGGATCCGGCCGCGAAGACCGTGCAGAAGATCGGCGACGATGCGAAGGATCGCGCCAGCGGCAAGAGCGACCATGCGAGCGTCGCGAAAGTCGCGGCCGCTGCGGAAGCGAGGAAACCGGCGGGCGCGCTCGACGCGGACGGCAAGGAGATCGTGCAGGACGACGGCCTGCAGGCCGACGAGCGCAGCATCCAGAACGACCTCAAGCGCGAGCAGGAAGCCAAGCAGAAGCGCGACGTGATTCTCGACGAAGCCGCGCACATCCTCGCCGACGAGATCAGCCTGATCCGCACCGACACCAAGCTCGCCGCGACGGTACTGCCGCGCGGCGCGATCATGCCGACCGAGGTGAACTGAGACAGCGTCGGCGTGCCGGTAGCCGAAGTCTCGTAG
>JBIODY010000142.1:0-6295 GCA_044445505.1 Lysobacterales bacterium | reverse complement strand
GATATGCGAGCGGCGCGGATCGCTGTGACGGAACTCGCGCGGCAACGTGTGGCGCGCGATCTCGGCCAGGGTGCCGGCGAGCTCGACGCCGGTCGGGCCGCCGCCGATGATCACGAAGTCCAGCCATTCCGCTTGCAGGGCAGGATCGCTTTCGCGCTCGGCATGTTCGAACGCCTCCAGCATGCGGCGGCGGATCAGCATCGCGTCGTCGAGCGTCTTCAGGCCCGGGGCGCACGGTTCCCAATCGTCATGACCGAAATACGCGTGACGCGAGCCGGTCGCGACGATCAGGTAGTCGTAGTCGAGAGCACCTTGCGTGAACGTCACGCGGCGCGCGCCGACATCGATGGCCAGCGCCTCGTCCATGCGTACGCTGACGTTGCGCTGTCCACGCAGGATATGCCGCAGGGGCGCGGCGATATCCGGCGATGACAATCCGGCCATCGCGACCTGGTACAGCAAGGGCTGGAACAGATGATGATTGGTACGATCGACCAGGGTGACGCGCACCGGCGCCGACGCCAGCGCACGCACCGCCCACAGGCCACCGAAACCGCCACCAAGGACCAGCACGTGCGGCTCGCGTGCATCGATCATCGGTGAATCGCGGCGTGGGTCAGGCATGGCGGTCAAGCGGAGCGGCGCGCGAGACGATCGAACGCGACGACGACAAACCCGAATGCGAGAAACAGCACGCCGACGCCGAGCGCATTGCGTGCGGCCACCGCGAGGCCGAGCGCGTCGACGTCGATGAACGGATACGGATACTCGTGCAACCACCTGCCGCGCAACAGTATGGACGCCAGGTACGCGAGCGGGAATGCGAGCCAGCGCAGTGGATCGCTCCAGGAGAGTCTGCCATGCGGCACGCAGGCCGCCCACCAGAGCAGGTACAGCGCCGGCACCGCGTAGTGCATCGCGACATCGGCGAGCAACTGCGCGCCCTGCGGCGCCCAGGTCGCTGCGAGCAGAAAGAAATAAATGCACGAGGTGATGCCGATACACAACGCGACGCCGCCGCGCGCGCGTGCGCCCGCGAAGAAGCCGCCGACCGCCGATCGTCCGCCGCGCAGCGCGAACGTGGTGGTCAGCGCGACCAGGATATTGCTGAGGATCGTGAAGAAGCTGATGTAACGCAGGCTGCCGAGCGCGGGGCCGGGGTCGTACCAGGTCGCCCTGATCAACAACACGTACTGCAACACCAGCGCGCTCCATGCGACCAGCGCGGTCGTCGCGGCGAGCGGGCGCGAGGATGAGTTGGCCATGGGATCCCGGGATTGGCTTTGGCGAGCCGGCGCCGCATCATAGCGCGCATGAAATGAGCGCCGCGCCCGGGGAAACTTTCGCCGGGATGACGGCCTTGTCCCGGCACCCGTCACGAGAATCGCCATGCCGAGCCCACGCGCACCGACCAATGACTCATTCGCTGCGCATGCTGTGCACGACGCGCGCATCCGCGTCGGCATCGGCGGCTGGACGTATGCGCCGTGGCGCGACAACTTCTACCCGGCCAAACTCGTGCAGCGGCGCGAGCTCGAATACGCGAGCCGCCACGTGACCGCGATCGAGGTCAATGGCACCTACTACGGCGCGCAGAAGCCGGCGACCTACGCGAAGTGGCGCGCCGAGACTCCGGACGGTTTCATGTTCTCGCTGAAGGCGCCGCGCTACACGACCGACCGCCGGCGGCTCGCCGAGGCCGGCAAGACGATCGCCGATTTCGTCGGCGGCGGCCTCGCCGAACTCGACGACCGCCTCGGCCCGATCAACTGGCAGTTTCCGCCGTACAAACCGTTCGAGCGCGACGATTTCGCGGCATTCCTCGACCTGCTGCCGAACGAACTCGACGGCCGCGCGCTGCGCCACGTGCTCGAGGTGCGCCACGCGAGTTTCATGTGCGACGAGTATCTCGCGCTCGCACGAGCGCACAACGCCGCGACCGTGTTCACCGATTCACCGAAGTATCCGTCGTTCGCCGATGTGACCGGGGATTTCGTCTATGCGCGTCTGATGGGTGCGCAATCGTCGATCGCGACGGGCTACGCGCCGGTATCGCTCGATGCCTGGGCGGAGCGCGCCCGCGTCTGGGCGGAAGGTGGCGAGTCGGTGGATCTGCCTTGCGTCGGCGCACCGTCGGCGAAGCGAGCGCTGCGAGAGGTCTTCATCTACTTCATCAGCGCCGCGAAAGAACGCAACCCTGCCGCGGCGATGGCGTTGCTCGCCCGCCTTTGACACCCCCGACAGTGCGCAGGCCCGCGGCGCCGCGACCGCCAGGGATCGCAGCGAAACGCGTTGCGGCCGATCGCGCCGCACGCGTCCCCATCACTTGCGCGGATCAGATGCGCTGCAAGGGCCGGCTCGCCCATGCATCTTCGAGTAGCGCGGGCAAACCGGTATCCAGCGCCAGGTCGACCTCATCGATGCGCGCGATCGATCGGGCAAAACACGAGGAGTTGGTGAGGAACGCGGCGCGGAACGCGGCCACGTCGGACAGTTCGACGCATCGTTCGACCTGGGCGACACCGCGTTCGCGCAAACCGGCTTTGAGCAATTGCATCGAGACGCCGTCGAGCTGCGCCGCGTTCGGCCAGACCACGCGCTTGCCGTCGAAGAAGCCGATATTCCAGATCGATCCTTCCGAGATCGCGCCGCTCGCATCGACGAACAACGCATCGTCGTAGCCCTGCGCCTGGGCGAGGCGTCTCTGATGGAACAGGCCGAACGTGCCGACATGCTTGAGATGCGGCGCCTCGCGCTGGTAACGCACGCTGCGCAGACGCAGCGGTTCGGTGGGAATGCGGCGCGCGGGACCTGCGGTGACCAGCACATCCGGGCGGGCAGCGCGGATCGGATGGTCACGATCGAGGTCGCGCGCGAACACGTTCACGCGCAGTGACGATGCGGCGCGATCGCCGTCGATCGCGTGGCGCAGGTAGGCGCGTACCGCATCCATATCGAGCCCGCAACCGAACAGTTCGCGCGTAGCCCGATCCAGCCGTGCGAGATGCAGGTCGAGGCCGCGCACGCAGCCTTGCTCCGCCTGCATCGACGTGAAGTGGCCGTAGTTGACCAGCGCGATCGCACGCAGGTCGTCGATGCTCGCCGGTGCGCCATTGAGTTCGATGCGTTGCGCGTTCATGCGCGGTTTCCTGCGTTACGATGCATGTCTTCATACCAGCCGCCATTCTTTCATGCCGAATACCCGTCTGCGCGGACATGCACCACCCCGCACCTTCTCCCGCTACCCGGCGGAAGGCACGGCGTGGCCGTGAGCGCGCCGTCGCCGACCGCAAGGGCGCAGCTGCAGATCCATTTCTGCGTGCTGCTGTGGGGCTTCACCGCGATCCTCGGCAAGCTGATCTCGCTCGACGCGTTGCCGCTGGTCTGGTGGCGCATGCTGATCGTCGTCGCGGCGCTTGCGCTGCTGCCGCGGACCTGGCGCGGGCTGCGCGCGATCCCACCGCGGCTCGCGTTGGCGTATGCCGGCATCGGCGTGCTGGTCGCGCTGCACTGGCTCACGTTCTACGGCTCGATAAAGCTCGCCAATGCGTCGGTCGGCGCGACCTGCATCGCGCTGGCGACGCCGTTCACCGCGCTGATCGAACCCAAGCTCGCCGGGCGGCGCTTCTCGATCCGCGAGCTGGCGCTCGGAATCACCGTATTGCCGGGCGTCGCGCTGGTAGCCGGCGGCGTTCCGGCGTCGATGCGCCTCGGCATCGCGGTCGGTGCATTGTCGGCGTTGTTCGTCGCACTGTTCGGATCGCTCAACAAGCGTCTCGTCGAACACGGGGACGCGCTCGCGGTGACCGGGCTCGAGCTCGGTGCCGGCACGCTCGCGCTGACCCTGATCGCGCCGCTGGTCGCGCTGGCATTTCCTTCGTTCGGCGGCAATCCGTTCGTGTTCCCGGGAATGCGCGACGGCTTGCTGCTGCTGGCCCTGGCGCTCGCCTGCACCCTGCTGCCGTTCACGCTGGCGCTGGTCGCGTTGCGTCACATGAGTGCGTTTGCGGCGCAGCTCGCGACCAATCTGGAACCGGTGTATGCGATCGTGCTTGCGGCGGTCCTGCTGGGCGAGCAGCGCGATCTCACCCCGACTTTCTACCTCGGCGCCGCGGTCATCCTCGGCGCCGTGTTCGCGCATCCGCTGATCAGCCGTCCGGCGCGGCTCAGCCAGCCGGAACTGCTCGGCACCGCGGAAGCGAAAGCCGTCGCCGAGTGAGCGCGGGCCGCTGGTCGCCGCTGATCGCATAAAATCCGTGCTCGATGTGGCCGGTCGATGTCGTCCATGCAAATCCAATGCTCCCGGGAACGCTGCGCATGCTGCGACTGACCGACATCAAATTACCGCTGGATCATCGCGAAGACGCGCTCGTGGCCTCGATCCTCGCCAGACTCGGCATCGCCGCACAGGAGCTGATCAGCCATTCGATCGCGAAGCGCAGTCACGATGCACGCCAGCGCGGTGCCATTGCGCTGATCTACGCGCTGGACGTGGAGACCACGCGGGAAGCGGAAATCCTGCGGCGACTGCACGACGACCCCGGGGTGATGCCGACGCCTGATACCGCCTACCGCTTCGTGACCCACGCGGCGACTCCTCCCGCATTGCGACCGATCGTGATCGGCACGGGCCCCTGCGGACTGTTCGCAGGCCTGATCCTCGCCCAGATGGGCCTGGCGCCGATCATCCTCGAACGCGGCAAGGCGGTGCGCGAACGCACGGTCGACACGTTCGGCCTGTGGCGCAAGCGGCAACTCGATCCGGAGTCGAATGTGCAGTTCGGCGAAGGCGGCGCCGGCACGTTCTCCGATGGGAAACTCTACAGCCAGGTCCGCGATCCGCAGCATCGCGGGCGCAAGGTGCTCAGCGAGTTCGTGAAGGCCGGTGCGCCCGCGGAGATCCTGTACGTGAGCAAGCCGCATATCGGCACGTTCCGGCTGGTGACGATGGTCGAGCACATGCGCGCGACGATCGAGTCGCTCGGCGGCGAGATCCGGTTCTCGAGCCGGGTCGAGGATATCCGCGTCGAGGGCGGCCGCATCTGCGGCGTGACCCTGGCCGGCGGCGAACAGTTGCGCGCCGATCGTGTGGTGCTGGCGGTCGGACACAGTGCGCGCGACACCTTCGCGATGCTGCACGAACGCGGCGTCCATCTCGAGGCGAAGCCTTTCTCGATCGGCTTTCGCATCGAACACCCGCAGTCGCTGATCGACAACGCGCGTTTCGGGCCGCAGGCGGGCCATCCGCTGCTCGGCGCCGCCGACTACAAGCTGGTGCATCACTGCCGCAGCGGGCGCTCGGTCTACAGTTTCTGCATGTGCCCCGGTGGCACCGTGGTCGCCGCCGCATCCGAGCCGGGACGCGTGGTCACCAACGGCATGAGCCAGTATTCGCGCAACGAGCGCAATGCGAATGCCGCGATCGTGGTCGGCATCACGCCGGACGACTTTCTGCCCTACGCCAGCGGGCCGCTGGCCGGCATCGCGTTGCAGCGGCATTGGGAAGCAGGTGCGTTCGAGCTCGGCGGCGGCGCCTACGACGCACCCGGGCAACTCGTCGGCGACTTCCTCGCCAAGCGGCCATCGCGCGAACTCGGTGCGGTGCTGCCTTCGTACATGCCGGGCGTGCGCCTGTCCGATCTCGGCGCGGCGCTGCCCGACTACGCGATCGATGCGATCCGCGAAGCGTTGCCCGCGTTCGATCGCCAGATCAAAGGGTTTGCATTGCCGGACGCGGTATTGACCGGAGTGGAAACGCGCACCTCGTCGCCGATCCGGATCACGCGCGACGCGGCCTGCCAGAGTGTCAACACGCGAGGCCTGTATCCGGCCGGCGAAGGCGCCGGTTACGCGGGAGGCATCCTGTCCGCCGCGATCGACGGGATCAAGGTCGCCGAGGCGGTTGCCTTGAGCATGGTCGGCGCCGCAGGGCTTTGAAAGAAAAACTTGCGAGCGGGGTCCAGGGGCGGATCGCACGCGAATCGATCACGGACATGATTCGGCGGAAGCGAGTCCGTACCTGTAACGGGTTCGCTGAACTGGAAAGAGCAGAACAGTGCTTTCAACAACCCGGCGTCACAACAGTGATGATGCCGCAACCGGATTGAGAAGCACACGTTGGACAGCCCCTTGGTGCCGATTTGCCACCATGGATCGCGGTTGCAGGAATGAGTACCTGAAGATGTAGACTCTGTCTCGCTGGCGTCATTTCGAGCATCGACATGGACTGCCCATGATAGGCAACGGGTGCAGGATTTTCGATCGATCCGTTTCTGCTGCGCACAGGAACAAGGGG
>JBIODY010000141.1:0-6325 GCA_044445505.1 Lysobacterales bacterium | reverse complement strand
GCTGCGCGCGATGTAGTCACGCAGCAGCGCCTCGGCCGCAGTGTCGGCGCCTTGTGCATGCTGCCAGCCGGCGAGGGCTACGACCGCCGGCAGCAGTTGGGGATCGACGTGATCCGGCGGCAGATCGGCGACCGCGCGGCGCAACGTTTCGCCGGCCTGCGCCTGCTCGCCGAGTGCGGTCTCGGCGAGGCCGAGGCCGCAGCGCGCTTCGGATTCGGTGCGCGTACGGAACTGGGCCAGCTGTTCGGGATGTTCGAGCACGCGTTGCGCGACTTTCAGCAACGCCGGTGCGCTGGCCGGATCGGTGCCGAACTCGAGGCGCGCGCGCTGCACCTCGAGCGATAGCGTGCGTGCGTGCCCGGTGCCGACGACCTTGGTGGCGATGCGTTCGGCTTCGCGCAATAGATCCAGCGCCTGCGCACGGTCGCCGAGGATTTCGGTCGCGCGGGCGAGGTTGCCGAGCACGAAGGTCTGGCCGAGCGAATCAGCCTGCCCGGCGCCACGGTTCAGGTCGCGCCCTTCCTCGAGCACCACCTGGGCCGAGTGCAGGCGGCCGAGCGTCAGGTCGAGGCTGCCCAGATTGTTGAGCCCGTTGACGATGTCGGGGCTGCCCTGCGGATACAGCGTGCGTTCGATACGCACCGCCTGCTCGGTCAGCGCGGCCGCTTCGGCGTAGTGACGCAACATGCCCTGGTTGACGGCGTAGTTCTTCGTGTAGTGCGCGGTCTTCACGTGTTGCTCGCCGAACTTCCGGCGCGCGCCTTCCATCGCGATGCGCAGGAAATCGGTCGCGCCCTGTGCCCGGCCGGCGCGGTTGTACGCGTTGCCGAGCGCATCGTAGCTGTTGAGGATCTCGGGGTCGTCCGCCGGCAGGCGCGCCTGGCGGATCGCCAGCGCCGCTGCATAGTCCGCGATCGCCGCGTCGTGCCGGCCGCTCTGGCTTTCGGCCAGCGCGCGCCGGTCGAGCGTCAGCGCGGTGGGCAGGCCGTCGTGCTCGGCTTGCTGTTGCAGCGCGAGCGCCTGGTCGAACAACGCGATCGCCTGCGGGAAACGATCGTGGCTCAGGTCGGCTTCGCCGCGCTCGCTAAGTGCCGCACCGAGCAACGCAGGATCCGGCGGATCGACGCGGCGCGCGGCGGCGACCGCGTCGTCGAGCAGCGGCTCGCTCTTGTCCGGCAACGCAAGGTGATCGTAGACGCGACCGAGCGCGGTCAGCAGATCGCTCTGCACCGCGGGCGTGGCGGCCAGATCGGTGCGTGCGCGCTGCGCACCGCGCTCCAGCAATTCGGCGGTGCCCGGCATCTGCGCGTGCGGCCGCGCCGGGATTTCGGCGTCGAAGATTCCGACCAGCAGATCGCGCACTGCTTCGGCTCGCTGCGCCTGTTCGCGCGCGATGTGCGCCTGGTGCCGCGCGATGTCGGCTTGCCACAGTGCGAGGCCGAGTGCGGCCAATATCGCCAGCAGGAACGCGACCGTGGTGGCGACGCCGCCACGATGGCGCGCCACGAACTTGCGTGTGCGGTACCAGCGCGACGGCGGATGCGCGGCGACCGGCAAGCCGTCGAGGTGGCGGCCGATGTCGTCGGCGAACGCACCGGCCGAGGCATAGCGGCGCCCAGGCTCCGGCGCCGTCGCCTTCAGCACGATGTTGTCGAGATCGCCGCGCAACTGGCGCCGCGTGATCCGCGGCGTCGCCGGCAGCACGCCGGGCGCGGCGTCCTCGCTGATCCGCGAAGATGGCGTGCGCGCATCGCCGCGTTCGACCCGCGAACCGGAAACCAGTTCGCCGAGCAGCACGCCGAGTGCGTAGACGTCGGTCGCGGTCGTGATCTGGCCGTGCGTGAACTGCTCCGGCGCTGCATAGGCGGGCGTCATCGCCTGATGCTGCGTGCGTGTGCCGTCGTCGCCGGCGTCGAGCAGCTTGGCGATGCCGAAATCGAGCAGCTTCACCTCGCCCTCATGCGTGACCAGCACGTTCGATGGCTTGAGGTCGCGGTGCACGATCAGTGCGTGGTGCGCGGCCTCCACCGCGCGGCAGACGTCGACGAACAGCGCCAGACGCGCACGCAGGTCGAGGCGCCGGTCGAGTGCGTAGTCGGTGATCGGGTCGCCGTCGATGAGTTCGAGCGCGATGTACGGGACACCGGCGTCGGTCACGCCGCCCTCGATCAGGTGCGCGATGCCGGGATGGCGCAGCTGCGCGAGAGCGCGCCGCTCGTCGCGGAAACGGCGATGCTCGTCCGGCGCGTACAGGCTGCGACGCAGCAGCTTGAGTGCGACCACCTGGCGCACGCCGGCCTGTTCGCGCTCGGCGCGGTAGACGATCGACGAACCGCCCTCGCCGAGCCGGTCGAGCAGCGTGAAGGGCCCGATCCGCGAACCGCTCGGCGGCGGCGCGGGTTCCGGCTCGGTCTCCCCGACGCGCTCGAGCAGGTCGTCGAACGGGTGGTCGAGCATGCGTGCACCGTCGGCGTCGTCCGCCGCGAGCAGACGCTCGATCGCCTCGCGCTGGGCGCGATCGCGGCAGTGCGCCTCGAGCCAGGCCGCGCGCTCGGACGCCGCGAGCGCCACAGCCGTCTCGAACAGGTCACGCAGGGTCGGCGTCGGCTGGTTCATCGGGATCCGGTCAGGCGCTCGGCGGTCGTGGCGATAAAACGATGAAACCCGCGCAATCAGGACATCCTTCCAGCGCCGCGTGCAGGAATGCGCGCGCATGGCGCCAGTCGCGGCCGATCGTGCGCCGGGTCAATCCGGGCGGCTCGGCGATCTGCCCGGGCCAAAGGCCGGTGAGATAGCGCAGCTCGATGACGCGCGTTGCGCGTTGGGCGGTCCGCTCGAGTTTCGTCAGCGCCTGCTCAATCGCGAGTGCCGGTTCGGCGCTCGCGATCGAGGGCTGGCCATCGATACTCGCGGTCAGCGTGGTGCGGATCCAGTCGCCACCGGTTTTCTGGCGACCGCGTGCGAGCCGGTCCAACGGCGCGTTGGCGCGATGACCGTCGGCGGCGGGCGGTGCTGACGGTGGCATGAGACCTCGCAGGGGCCGAGCGAGTGTAGCGCTGTCGCCCCCGACCATGCCCGCTTTTGCGACAGATTTGCGTATATACATGAGCGGCCCCGCTACGCGGGCCGCTGCGAGCGTTCCTTATCCCGGCGGCTGCCATTGTGGTGCCCGCACGCGTTCCCCGGAGGACAGCATGTCCAAACTCACGGTTTCCCTCGTCATTGGCGGCTTGGCGATCGTCTCCATCGCCGCAAATGGCGCCGCGTCAGGCGGCCCGGTCGCTTCGGCGCGCAGCACGGCGATCCAGCAGGCCAGGAACGAATTGCGGCAGATGAATAACAGCGTCAGCGACGATGAGGTCGGCGATTCAGACTCGTTCGGTCGCGGCGTCAACTACATCGGCCTGGACCAGACCGGCATCGTCACGTTCGCCGCCGACTGCACACCTCCACCCGGCGAGCCGCCACCGGGGCCGGACGACCGTTGCGTCACGCTCGCGCCGCCGCCGGCCGTCACGAACTACGACATTGCCGACATCGCGCGCGTCAACCTTCCAGCGCGCGCTACGCACTCGCTGGTCTGCTTCGGGGTGACACCGTACGCGTTCTGGGACTATTTCAATCCGACTGCGGCCCCGCAAACGGCGCAGTTCAGCTATGCGGCCTACTTCACGATCGAGAACGAGGTACTCGACGATCCCTCGCTGATCAACCCGCAGACCGGTCTGCCGTTCGGCGGCAGGATCGACGATCTCGGCATCGGCACACAGTTCCGCGAGTCGCGCGCGCTTTCCGCGGGCGCCGGTGAATTCCATCAGCAGACGCTTTCCCGGCAATGCATCGATGGCCTGGTCAGCCGCCGCGCGCTGCACGCGACCTATGGCCTGCCCGATCACGTGATCGATCAGTTCTACAAGAAGCCGATGACGATCCGCTCGAACCTGCACGGTGTCGCGCAGAGCGTCGATCAGGCGCAGGTGTTCTACGGCACGCGGTTCTACGGTGACTGAAAGGTCTGATCGAGTCCATCCTGGACTTGATCAGACTCGCTCGCGTCCGGCACATGTCCGGACGCGGCTCCGCGAATCAAGTCCTGCGTTCCTGATTCGCGAGCGCGCCGTGCTTGGCGCGTTCCGACCGATCTGCTGCAATGATCGGTGTGTGCGCGGCATGACGTCTGCTGCGACAATCCGCGAATGCTCCAGCCCGCCGCGTGGCCGCGTCCGACCGCCGCCTTCCTCAATGACCGCCTGTCGCGCCTCGAGAATGCGTGCCGCGATGCCGACGTGCCGTTCTACGACGATGCCGGCGTGGACGAACACCTGCAGCGCGTCCTGCTCGCCAGCGATTTTGCCTACACCAGCTTCCTGCGCGACCCGCAGTTGCTCGGTCCGGATTTCCTGCAGCTGATGAGCGATCCGCGCCATGCCGACGCGCGCGCCGGCGTGCTCGGCGATGCGCATGACGATGCGGCGTTGCGCCTCGGCCTGCGCCGGTTCCGCCTGCGCGAGGCGCTGCGCCTGATCTGGCGCGACGTGAACGGCGCGGACACGATCGAAACGACGCTTGCCGGCGCCTCGGTGCTCGCCGAAAGCTGCCTCGAAGCGGCGCTGCGCGGCGCCGAGCACCAGGTTGCGGACCGCCACGGCGTGCTGCGCGATGCGAACACCCAGGCGCAGCGTCTGGTCGTGCTTGCGCTCGGCAAGCTCGGTGGCGGCGAACTCAATTTCTCCTCGGACATCGATCTCGTCTTCGCGTATGCCGAGAACGGAGACAGCGACGGGCCGCGCCCGCTCGATGCCGGCGCGTACTACATGCGGATCGGCCAGGCACTGGTGTCACTGCTCGCCGACCGCAACGCCGAAGGCTATGTCCACCGCGTGGACCTGCGCCTGCGCCCGTTCGGCAATGCCGGTCGCGTGGCGCTGTCGTTCACGTCGATGGAACAGTATTTCCAGCGCGAAGGCCGCGACTGGGAGCGTTACGCGTGGATCAAGGCGCGCCCGGTGGCCGGTGATCGCGCCGCAGGCGCGCGCCTGCTCGACACGTTGCGACCGTTCGTGTTCCGGCGTTATCTCGACTACAGCGCGTTCGCCGGATTGCGCGAGATGAAGGCGTTGATCGATGCCGAGGTTGCGCGCAAGGATCTGGCCGAGCATCTGAAACTCGGGCCCGGCGGCATCCGCGAGATCGAATTCATCGTCCAGCTCGTGCAGTTGATCCGCGGCGGCCGCGAGCCGGCGCTGCGCGCGCGGGGGCTTTTGCCTGCGCTGGCCGCATGCGAACAACTCGGTTTCATCCCGGCCGCGCGCGCGCAGCGATTGCGCGAGGCGTATCGCTTCCTGCGCCGGCTCGAGAACCGCGTGCAGATGGTTGCCGATCAGCAGACCCACGAGATTCCCGCCGATCCCGAGTTGCGTCGGCGCCTGGCGCTTGCCTTGGGCTATCCGGACTGGCCCCGGCTCGATGGCGAATTGCGCGTGCATCGCGACGCAGTCGCCGAGGAATTCGCGGCCTTGATGGCAACGCGCGCGCGCCGCGGCGAGGCTGCGAGGTCGACGCGATGGCCGCAATTCTGGCGCGCGTTGGCGGCCGGCGAAGCCATCGATGCACACGCGCTTGCTGCTGCCGGCTTCGATCCGCCGGGCGACGCGATCGCCGAACTCGAGAGCCTGCTCGGCGGCGCACCGCTGCGCAACATGTCGACACGCGCGCGCGAGCGTCTCGATCGATTGATGCCGAGTGTGTTCGCTGCCGCCGCGGTACAGCCCGAACCCGGACGCTGCCTGGTGCGCCTGCTGCGGCTGGTGCAGGCGGTCGCGCGCCGTTCGGTGTATCTCGCCCTGCTCGACGAGCAGCCGGCTGCGTTGAAGCGCCTCGGTACTGTGTTCTCGGCCAGCGCGTTTCTCGCCGAGCGGGTGATCGCGCATCCGCTGCTGCTCGACGATCTGTTCGACGACCGGGTCGACAACGAGCCGCCGCGCCGGGTGACGATCGAGGACGAACTCGCACGCCGGCTTGCCGCGCTCGAACGCGCCGACGCCGAAGCGGAGATCGAGCTGATCCAGGAGGTCCGCCAGTCCGCGTTGTTCCGCGTCGGTCTCGCGGTCCTCGCCGGCACGCTGGACGCGGTTGCGGCCGCGCGCGCGCTGGCTGAAATCGCCGAGGTTGTGCTCGGTGCGGTGCTGCGTATAGCCGAGCGCGACATGATTGCGGTACATGGGCGTCTGGATGGCCACAGCGGGACCAGCACCGGCCTCGCGATCGTCGCCTACGGCAGCTTCGGCGGCGCCGAACTCGGCTTCGGCTCGGATCTGGATCTGGT
>JBIODY010000140.1:0-6331 GCA_044445505.1 Lysobacterales bacterium | reverse complement strand
GGCCAGCAACAAGCCGGCCGCCGCGGCGAGCGGTAACCAGCGGCGGTTCGCCGCCTGCCCGCCGGCCGCGATGCGCGTCGCGATCGCCGGCCACAGATCGCTCTGCGGCGCGTGCGGGGTATTCATCTGGCGCAATTCGCGCTGGATCTCGAAATCGTTCATGGGTGTTCTCTCCTGCGATCTCCCTGATCGCGAAACCAGAGCGGCCGTCCTGGCCGCACTTCCAAGCAACCTTGCGATCGTCCCTGATCGCGAAACCAGAGCGGCCGTCCGGGCCGCACTTCCAAGCAACCTTGCGATCGTCCTGATCGCAAAACCAGAGCGGCCATCCTGGCCGCACTTCTCACAAGAGCTAACCGAGCATGGCGCGCAACAGACCGCGCGCGCGATGCAATTGTGCCTTCGACGAGCCGACCGCCATGCCGAGTTCGCGACCGATCTCTTCGTGTTTCCAGCCTTCGACATCATGCAGCACGAGCACGGCGCGCGCGCGCGGCGGCAGTTTCGCGACCGCCTGTTCGAGATCGGCGCGCTCGCCGGCGCAGAACGGCGTGACCGGTTCGCTGGCGGCTTCGAGGATGTCGTTTTCAACGGCGTCCTCGGGGTCACGCGAACGCAGATCCATCAGCGCGACATTCACCGCAAGCCGGTGCAGCCAGGTCGAGAACGCACTCTCGAAGCGGAAGCTGGCGAGCTTCTGCCAGGCGCGCACGAACGCTTCCTGGGTCAACTCCTCGGCGCGCGCTTCGTTCATGCCCGAAAGGCGCCAGACCGCGCCGTGCACGCGACCGGAATGGCGGCGGTACAACGCCTCGAACGCGCGCATGTCGCCACCGGCGGCGCGCCGGACCAGGTCGTTGTCCGCCGACGCCGGCTCGGCGGCGGCGGTGCGTGGCGCATCCATCATCGGCAGGGGCATGGCAAGGCAGGCGCTCATCTTGCCAGCTTGGATGCGCGCGGGCAGCGCAGGGTTTAGCGCTCGCTGGCCGAGAAGGTGATGTCAGCCACTGGCTGCCTTACGTGCCGGCTTGTCTGCGCGCGCGAGCGCCGCGGCGATACGCTGCTGTTCCGCTTTCAGCTTCGCCGGCATGCGTGTAGCGAACGAGTCGAGGTACTTGCCGATATCGGCAACTTCCGCTCGCCAGCCGGCGGCATCGACATCGAGCAACGCATCGAGCGCCTGATCGGGCATGCCGAGCCCCTCGACATGCAGGTCGCGCCTGCCCGGCACGAAGCCGATCGGCGTTTCGGTCGCATTCGCCTTGCCCGTGCAACGCTCGATGATCCATTCGAGCACGCGCAGGTTGTCGCCGAAGCCGGGCCACAGGAACTTGCCGTCGCTGCCCTTGCGGAACCAGTTCACGTGGAAGATCTTCGGAAGTCTCGCGCCGGGCTTGTCGAACGACAGCCAGTGCGCGAAGTAGTCGCCATAGTTGTAGCCGCAGAACGGCTTCATCGCCATCGAGTCGCGGCGCAGCACGCCGACCGCGCCGGTTGCGGCGGCAGTCGTCTCCGAACCCATCGCGGCGCCGATCAGCACGCCGTGCGCCCAGTCGCGCGCCTCGAACACCAGCGGCACCAATGACGGTCTGCGACCGCCGAACACAATCGCCGAGATCGGTACGCCTTGCGCATCTTCCGCGCGCGGCGACCAGCTCGGGCATTGTTTCGCGGACACGGTGAAACGCGAGTTCGGATGCGCGGCCGGGCCATTCGCAGGATCGCCGCCGTAATCAGGGATGGGACGACCCTGCCAGTCGGTGACCGGCGTGCCGGGCAGGCCTTCCCACCACGGCTGGTTGTCGGCGGTGACCGCGACATTGGTGAAGATCGTGTCGCGCTGGATCGTCGCCAACGCGTTCGGATTGGTCTTCTTGCTGGTGCCGGGGGCAACGCCGAAGTAGCCGGCTTCCGGATTGATCGCGTAGAGACGTCCGTCCGCCCCCGGCGTCATCCAGCAGATGTCGTCGCCGACCGTCCACACTTTCCAGCCGGCCTTGCGATAACCCTCGGGTGGAATCAGCATTGACAGATTCGTCTTGCCGCAAGCCGAGGGGAACGCCGCGGCGATGTAGTGCGTTTCGCCCTGCGGATTCTCGATGCCGACGATCAGCATGTGCTCGGCGAGCCAGCCCTCGCTCCTCGCCTGCCAGCTGCCGATGCGCAGCGCGTGGCATTTCTTGCCGAGCAGCGCGTTGCCGCCGTAGCCCGAGCCATACGACTTGATCGTGAGTTCCTCGGGGAAATGCATGATGAAGCGGCGTTCCGGATCGAGTTCGCCGACCGAGTGCAAGCCCTTGACGAACGTGTCTGCCGGCTCGCCGCGAGCGGCGCGCTCGATGCCTTCACGCTCGATGCGCGCGAGCGCCGGCGTGCCCATGCGCGTCATGATGCGCATGTTCGCGACCACGTACGGGCTGTCGGTGATCTCCACGCCACAGCGCGAGATCGGTGAATCGATCGGGCCCATGCAGTACGGAACCACGTACAACGTGCGGCCCTGCATGCAGCCGGCGAACAGCGCGTCGATCTTCCTGTGCGCTTTTTCCGGCTCCATCCAGTGGTTGTTCGGACCGGCGTCGTCGCGGTTCTTCGGGCAGACCAGGGTCAGGTGTTCGACCCGCGCGACGTCGCTGGGGTGCGAGCGATGCAGGTAGCAGTTCGGATGGGTGTCGGGATTGAGCGCGATCAGGGTGCCGTCGGCGAGCATCTCCTTCGTCAACGCGCGGCACTCCGTCTCGGAGCCGTCACACCAGTGGATACGATCGGGGCGGGTCAGACGGGCGACTTCGTCGACCCATCGGTTCAATGCTTCGAGTTGGCTTGCCATGGATTTCCGGCGCGCTTGTGCGCGTCGTCACGAAAGGAGGATTCAAAGGACGGTAACGGCGCATCGGCGCCAATGCAAGGCGCTCCGCCGCACGCGGGTGCCGAGGCTCAATGCGGAATCAGCACCTCGATGAAATCGCGGATGTAGGCCTCGAATTCGTCGTGGTTCATGCGCGGCTGGCCGATCTGTGCGAGCTGCACGAACCCGACGTAGGCCGAATAGGCGAGACGCGCGCGGTTCGCCGCGGCGGTCGCATCGAAGCCGGCCTGGCGGAATGCTTCGGCCACGAATTCGATGCGTCGCTGCGAGACGCGTTCGATGAGCGGCCGGATCGACGGCTCGTCGAGCGCCTTGATCAGCGCCGCGAACACCGCATGCGAGGGCCGCTTGTGGCTGACCTGGCGGATCAGCTCGCGCACGCGTTCGCGCGGATCGGCGACGGCTTCGATCGGCGCCAGCACCTCCGCCTCGTCGCTGCGCTCCCAGCGTTCCAGCGCGGCCTGGAGCAGCGCTTCGCGGGTAGCGAAATGCCAATAGAAGCTGCCCTTGGTCACGCCGAGACGCCGCGCCAGCGCCTCGACCGCGACCGCGGCGAGCCCTCTTTCGGCGAGCGTGTCCAGCGCAGCCTGCTCCCAATCGGCCGCCGACAGGCGTGTCTTGGGTTCGAGTTTCGCCGCAGTCGTGGCCATCCTCCGAGTGTGCCCGAGCGCTCCGGGGATTTGAAGCGCGTTCGTCGTCCATGCGTAACATCTGCATATGCGACAACAACATGGACTCGACGTCGCGAAGGTTGACTTGGCCAACGAGGCTGTCCATACTCATCCGTATGGTAGCCGCTCTGCGGCTCGGCGATTGCGAGGATCCTGACGTGATGCCATTCATACCTTTTGTTGCTGCCCTGGTCTGGTCGCTGGCTGCGGCGTATTTGCGCATCGGGTTGCGCGCCTGGACGATCGCGGCCGCGGTCGCGATCGGCGCTGCCGGAGTTCTCGCCGGGTCGTCGTGGATCGCGATCACGGTTCCGCTGCTGCTGCTCGCGCTGGCGGCGGTGCCGCTCAACCTCATCGGATTCCGTCGCCGCAAGCTCAGCGCGCCGCTGCTGGTCGCGTTCCAGAAGGTCACGCCGCAGCTTTCGGAAACCGAGCAGATCGCACTGGAAGCCGGCACGGTCGGTTTCGAGGGCGAGCTGTTCAGTGGCAAACCGGATTGGTCGAAGCTGCTCGAATTGCCGAAGCCGGAACTGTCGGTCGAGGAGCGCGCCTATCTCGACGGGCCGGTCGAACAATTGTGCGCGATGGTCGACGACTGGCAGATCACCCACGAGCTGGCTGACCTGCCGCAGGAGATCTGGGAGTTCCTGAAGAAGGAGAAGTTCTTCGGCCTGATCATCCCGAAGGAATACGGCGGCCTCGGCTTCTCCGCACTCGCGCATTCGGCGGTGCTGCAGAAGGTCGCCGGCATGTCGACGACCCTGGTCTCGACCATTGCCGTTCCCAATTCGCTCGGGCCCGGTGAACTTCTTGTCCGTTACGGAACCAGTGATCAAAAGAATTATTACCTGCCGCGGCTCGCCGACGGTCGCGAGATCCCGTGCTTTGCATTGACCGGACCCTACGCGGGCTCCGATGCGACTTCGATTCCCGACTACGGCATCGTCTGCAAGGGCGAATGGAACGGCGCGAATGTGATCGGCGTGCGCCTGACCTTCGACAAGCGCTACATCACGCTGGCGCCGGTCGCGACGCTCGTCGGCCTCGCGTTCCGCATGCACGACCCGGAACATCTGCTCGGCGACAAGGTCGATCTCGGCATCACGCTCGCATTGCTGCCGCGCGATACCAGGGGTCTGGAGATCGGTCGCCGCCATCTGCCGCTCAACAATCCGTTCCAGAACGGCCCGCTGCGCGGCAAGGACATCTTCGTGCCGCTGGCACAGCTGATCGGCGGCCCGGACATGGCCGGCAACGGCTGGCGCATGCTGGTCGAATGCCTGTCGGTCGGCCGCGGCATCTCGCTGCCGTCGAACACCACCGGCGGCGCGCGGAGTGCGGTCGCCGCGACCGGCGCCTACGCGCGCATCAGGAAGCAGTTCGGCATGGCGATCGGCCGCTTCGAGGGCGTCGAGGAGGCGCTCGCGCGGATCGGCGGCTATGCCTATGCGATCAGCGCGCTGTCGCTGGAGACCGCGGCCGCGGTCGACCGCGGCGAGAAACCCGCGGTAGCGTCCGCGATCGCGAAATACCACGCGACCGAACGTGCCCTCGCGATCGCGAAAGACGCGATGGACGTGCACGGCGGCAAGGGCGTGATCCTCGGGCCGTCCAACTGGATCGGCCGCGGCTGGCAGGGCGCGCCGATCGCGATCACCGTCGAGGGCGCGAACATCATGACCAGGAGCCTGATGATCTTCGGCCAGGGCGCAATCCGCTGCCATCCGTATGTGCTGAGGGAAATGCAGGCGACGCGCATCGCCGACTACCGCGAAAAGCTGAAGGCGTTCGATGCCGCGTTGTTCGGCCATATCGGCTTTGCGATCTCGAATGCGGTGCGCAGCTGCGTGCTCGGCCTGAGCTTCGCGAAGATCGGTCGCGTGCCCGGCAACGCGTACACGAAGCGCTACTACCGCAAGTTGAACCGCTACGCGGCCGCGCTCGCGCTGGTTGCGGACACCTCGATGCTGGTGCTGGGCGGCAAGCTCAAGTTCAAGGAGAAACTCTCGGCGCGGCTCGGCGATGTACTTTCGCAGTTGTACATCGCGAGCACGATGCTGAAGCGGTTCGAGGACCAGGGCTGTCCGGCCACCGACCAGCCGCTGCTCGCTTGGGCATTCCATGATTGCGTGTACCGCATGCAGGATGCGCTCGACGGCGTGCTGCGGAATTTCCCGCTGCGCCCGGTCGCGTGGGCGCTGCGTGGCCTCGTGTTTCCGCTGGGACGCCGCGAGGTGCCGCCATCGGATCGCCTCGGCCATCGCGTCGCGGCGCTGCTGACCGCGCCCAACGAAGCGCGCACGCGCTTGCTCGGGGACATCTATCTCACGCCGAACGCGAACAACCCGATCGGGCGCATGAACGCGTTGCTGCCCGACGTCATTGCAGCCGAACCGGTCGAGCGCAAGTTCCTGAAGGCGGTCAAGGCGGGCGAACTGGCGGGCTACGACTATGCCGCGCAACTCGCCGACGCCGGCGCCAAGGGTGTGCTCAGCAGCGCCGAATGCGAGCTGCTCACGCGCGTCCGTGCGGCGACGTTCGAGTTCATCTCGGTCGACGATTTCGACCCGTCCGACCTTGCGGCAGGCGCGCGCAAAGCGGAGAAACCCGCGTTGCGATCGGTTGCGAGCGGCTGACCCCCACGCCGATTGCGAACCGCTGCTCCTGTAGAAGCGGCTTCAGCCGCGATGGGTTTATGGTTCACGCCGGGTAGCGAGAAGCATCGCGTGTGATTACGCTATTACTGGTGCGCCGGTTCGCAATCGGCGTGGGTGTCAGCCGGTCGGACCCG
>JBIODY010000139.1:0-6332 GCA_044445505.1 Lysobacterales bacterium | reverse complement strand
GCGCTCGCAGATGCCGAGCGTCTCGCGCACGTTGTGATCGGTGATCAGGATGCCGATGCCGCGCGATTTGAGCTGGCGCACGATGCGCTGGATGTCGACGACCGAGATCGGGTCGATGCCGGCGAATGGCTCGTCGAGCAGGGATTCGAGCTCGGCCTGGCGACCGGCTTCGTCGAGATCGGCACGCAATTCGAGGATTGCGAGGACGTTGTCGGCAACGCTGAGGCGCCGGAACACCGAAGGCTCCTGCGGCAGGTAGCCGACGCCGAGGCGCGCGCGCGCGTGCATCGGCAGCGTGGTCACGTCGCGCTCGTCGATGCGGATCGCGCCCGCATCGGCCGCGATCAGGCCGACGATCATGTAGAAGCAGGTCGTCTTGCCGGCGCCGTTCGGGCCGAGCAGGCCGACGATCTCGCCCTGGTCGAGGTTGAATGCGAAGTCGCACACGACGGCGCGACCGCGAAAGCTCTTGCGCAGGCCCGCGGCACTCAACATCAGGGCTGGCCGCTCTTGGTGTCGGCCGGCTTTGCATCGGCCGGGGCGGCGGATTTCGCGGCCGGCTGCGCGGCCGGCTTCGCCTTCGGCTGCATGATGATGTGCACGCGATTCGCCGGCGTGTTGTCGCCGCTCTCCATCTCGCCGCTGTTCGTGTTGTAGGTCATGTGCGCGCCGTGGAATTCGCCGCGCCCCTGCTGCACGACGCTCACGCCGCCGGAAAGATCCGCGATGCTGGTGTCGTTGTCGTAGTCGATCCTGTCGGCATCGGCGGTCATCAGGCCGCCGCCATCCTGCTGCTGCTCCATGTGCGCCTGCTTGCCGACGATGACCACGCGTTTGACATCGCCCGAGATATCGTTGCCCTGGGCATCCTTCGCGTTGGACGGATGCTGGTACAAGGTCGCCTCCGCTCCGCTCGCCTTCATCGAGCCCTGCACGATGCGGACGTTGCCGCGCAGATACGTCACGCCGGCCGCGGCGGCGGTGCCCTGTTTGATTTTCGAGTAGTCCGCGTCGATCTTCATCTGCTGCTGGCGGTCGGTGCCGAGCGCGTGCGCCGCCGGCGCCAGGCCGAGCGCGAACAGTGCGACGCCGGTCGCGAGCGGAAGCCCGATCAGGCGCGCCGGGCGCTCATTTCGCCGCATGCAGCGCGCGTTTGGGTTGCAGGGTCGAATGGACATCCGATAACAGCTCCAGGACTTTCGCATTGAGATCGCCGCGCATGCCGACGCCGCTGAGTATAGAACCCGGTTGCGTGATCGTGGCCGGCGCCGCGGTTTCCATCTTCTTGTCCTTCGGCCAGGTCGTGAGGTCGCGGGTCACGACATCGACCGGCTTGCCGTCGCCGCCTGCCTCGCGGTGCATCTCGACGTGGCCCTGCAGCTTCATCAGGGTGCCGTCCTTGTCGACCCAGGCCGCGTCGGACTTGCCCTTCCACGCATGGCCGCTGCCATCGATCAGCAGATAGTCCGGCGTAGTCACGAAGATCGAGCCGTCGTCGCCGCGCCGCGAGAGGGTCGGCCCGCTGACCTGGAACGTGCGCTTGCCGGCGGCGTCGAGCGCGTCCAGCGTGAAGTCGGTCAGGACGTAGTCCGAACGCGGCGGGCCGGCGAATGTCTGTGCGTTCGGGCGCTCGCGCGTGAGCCAGGCGAGAAAGGTGCTGCCGCCCGCAAGCACGGCGAGCGCGAAGACCAGCAGCCAGTAGCGGCGATCCATCTCAGCGCTCGAACGCGGCGAGTTCGGTCTCGGCGTGACCCTGGCTCGCGAGGATCAGGTCGCAGACCTCGCGCGCGGCGCCGCAGCCGCCGCCGAGGCGCGTCCGCCAATGCGCTCGCTCGCGCACCCATGGATGCGCGTTCGCGACCGCGATGCTGAGGCCGGCATCCTGCATCGGCGCGAGGTCCGGCAGGTCGTCGCCGGTATACGCGACCTGCCCGGGTGCGAGCCTTAGCGCGTTGCGCAACCGGATCAGGCAGGCGCGCTTGTCCTTCTGGTCCTGATAGACGTGCGCGACGCCGAGTTCGGCCATGCGCTCGGTGACCACATGGCTCAGGCGGGCGGTGATCACCGCGACCTCGATGCCGTTCGCGAGCAGGCGCTTGAGCCCGAGCCCGTCGTGCGCATGGAACGCCTTCAGTTCGTGGCCGTCCGCGGTGTACCAGAGCTTGCCATCGGTCAGCACGCCATCGACGTCGAACACCGCAAGCCTGATGCGCGCGGCGCGTTCGCGGATGTCGGCGGGAAGGTCGGTGGGGAGCATGGGGGAGGGAATAGGGACGAGGCCAGGGTGCGAATTGGTATTTTGCGCGGCCAGAACTGATGAAAAGCCGTACGAGACCAACTTGTATGCGCAAGGCGCGTCGGCGTTTTGTCAGTCCCTCGCTCCCGATCCCAGTTCTCAAACCACCCGCGCGCGCAGCAGGTCATGGATGTTCAACGCCCCGACCACATGCCGGTCCGCATCGACCACGAGCAGCGCATGGATCTTGTGCGCTTCCATCAATCGCGCCGCCTCGACGGCCAGCTTGTCGGCGGTGATCGTCTTCGGCTGCGCGGTCATCAATCGTGTGACCGGCGTCGTGCGCAGGTCGATGTCGTCGTCGTCGACCGCGCGGCGCAGGTCGCCATCGGTGAATACGCCGAGCAGGCGCTGCTCGCCATCGATGATCGCGGTCATGCCGAGGCCCTTGCGTGTCATCTCGACCAGCGCCTCGGTCAACGTGACCCCGGGTCCGACAGCGGGGATCTGCCCGTCGGTGTGCATGACGTCGCTGATCTTGAGCAGTAGCTGGCGGCCGAGGCTGCCGGCCGGATGCGAGCGCGCGAAGTCCTCGTCGGTGAAGCCGCGCGCCTGGAGCAGCGCGATTGCGAGCGCATCGCCCATGACCAGCGCCGCGGTCGTCGACGACGTCGGTGCGAGGCCGAGTGGGCAGGCTTCGGCCGGCACGCTGGTATCGAGATGCACGTCGGCCAGACGCGCAAGCGAGGAGCCGTTGTTGCCGCTCATCGCGATCAGCGGAATGCCCTGGCGCTTGATCAGCGGCAGGATCGTCAGCAGTTCGTCGGTCTCGCCGGAATTGCTGAGCGCGAGCACCACGTCCTTCTGCGTGATCATGCCGAGATCGCCGTGACTGGCCTCGCCAGGATGCACGAAGAACGCCGGAGTGCCGGTCGAGGCCAGGGTCGCGGCGATCTTGCGCGCGATATGGCCGGACTTGCCCATGCCGGACACGACGACCCGGCCCGGGCACTCGAACATCAGCTGGCAGGCGCGCAGGAAGTTCGCGTCGATGCGGTCGTGCAGCGCCTCGATCGCGTGCGCTTCGGTCGCGATGACCGCCTGGGCGCTTTTCACGAGTGCATTGGCATCCAGCATCGGATTGCTCATGGAGCGCACGCTGGCGAGGATCTGGGCGTTCATCGGGTAGGGCGGAGACGACTCGAAGCGATCGAAAACAGCGGAACTTCTGCGCTGCCCCAGGATTTTGAGTACCATGCGCCGCCTCATTGTAGCCGCTTCGCCGGCCGGATTGGCTGCGCGATCGGACTCAGGACGGCCCGCGCGGCGCCAGCGTCGCAACGCTCCGCCGTGGCATTGCGTCACCCGACCCGCCGAGGAAACGCAGAAAATGGACACTTCCACGGTGCAGGGTCTGATCCAGCAGGGCATGCCCGGGGCGAAAGTCGAAGTGCGCGGCCCCGACGGCGTGCACTTCGAGGCGCTGGTGGTCAGCCCGGCGTTCGCAGGCAAGCTGCCGTTGGTACGTCACCGCATGGTCTACGCGACACTCGGCGATCTCATGGGTGGCGCGATCCACGCCTTGTCGTTGCGCACGCTGACTCCCGAAGAGGCGGCGCGCGGCTGAACCCAGGTGCCTGCGCTGAATCAGCGCAGGCCGTATTTGATGCGCTGTATTTGAGAAGTGCGGCCAGGACGGCCGCTCTGCATCCGGACATGGAAGCCCGTCAGGAGAACAAATCGAGTGGCAAAGATCGTGATCAACGGCGGGCAACCGCTCAACGGCGATGTGTGGGTGTCCGGCGCGAAGAACGCGGTGTTGCCGATCCTGGCCGCCTGCCTGCTCGCCGACGGGCCGGTCACGATCGGCAACGTGCCGCACCTGCACGACGTGACCACGACGATGGAATTGCTCGGCCAGATGGGCGTCGAGCTGGTCATCGACGAGCGCATGAAGATCCACGTCGATCCGCGCCCGGCGAAGAATTATTTCGCGCCATACGACCTGGTGAAAACCATGCGCGCGTCGATCCTCGTGCTGGGGCCGCTGGTCGCGCGCTTCGGCGAGGCGATCGTCTCGCTGCCCGGCGGCTGCGCGATCGGTTCACGTCCAGTCGACCTGCATCTGAAAGGTCTGCAGGCGCTCGGCGCCGAAGTCACGGTCGAGAACGGCTACATCAAGGCTCGCGCGAAGCGCCTGAAGGGCGCGCGCATCAATCTCGACCTGGTCACCGTGACCGGCACCGAGAACCTGATGATGGCCGCCGCGCTCGCGCACGGCACCACGATCATCGAGAACGCGGCGCAGGAACCCGAGGTCGTCGACCTCGCCAACTGCCTGAATGCGATGGGCGCGAAGATCGACGGCGCCGGTACCGCGACCCTGGTCATCGAAGGCGTCGAACGCCTCAACGGCACGACCTACGAAGTGCTGCCCGACCGCATCGAAACCGGCACCTTCCTGGTCGCTGGCGCGATCACCGGCGGCAAGGTCATGGCCAAGCGCGCGCGTCCGAAGACGCTCGATGCGGTGCTGGCGAAACTCGAGGAAGCCGGCGCGCACATCAATACCGGCGAAGACTGGATCGAGCTCGACATGCGCGGCCGCCGCCCGAAGGCGGTCAACCTCACCACCGCGCCGTACCCGGCCTTCCCGACCGACATGCAGGCGCAATTCACCGCGCTCAACTGCATCGCCGAGGGCGTCGGCGTGATCACCGAGACCGTGTTCGAGAACCGCTTCATGCACGCGCACGAGCTGCAACGGCTCGGCGCCGATATCCAGCTCGAAGGCAACAGCGCAATCATCAGGGGCGTCGAGAAGATGTCCGGTGCGCCGATGATGGCAACCGACCTGCGCGCGTCAGCGTCGCTGGTGCTGGCCGGCCTGGTCGCGCACGGCGACACCACGGTCGACCGTATCTACCACATCGACCGCGGCTACGAGAACATCGAGGAGAAGCTCGGCGGCCTGGGCGCGCATATCCGGCGCTTGCCGGCGTAGTCACGTCGACGACATTCGGGAGCAGCGGGCATGAAACGCGTGCTGGTCGCGGCGCTGCTCGGGCTTCTGGCTTGGCAAGGTTATGCGCGGTATCAGGCGGCCCCGGCGCGGAACGCTGATGTCGCGAAGAACGCGCAATCCCGCACCGTGCCCCGGGCACCCGTGCATGGCGAAGAATTCCCCACCCCGTTATTCGAATGCGACGGACGCACGCGTTGCACACAAATGACGTCCTGCGCCGAAGCGACCTTCTTCCTGCAGAATTGTCCCGCGGTGAAGGTGGATGCAGACGGCGATGGCGTGCCTTGCGAGCAGCAATGGTGCGGGGGATAGATAGGACGCAGGTTGGGCGAGCTTGCGAACCCCGACATCACGTGAAATCGGAGCCCGTGCGGTTCCTTCCCTGCGGGGGAAGGTGCCGAAGGCGAAAGGGGGAGCGCGGCAAAGCCGCGCTGCTGTCGGCTTTCCCGCCTTGGCGAAAAAGCGCCCCCTTCAGCCCTCCGGGCAGCTTCCCCCGCTACGCAGGGGAAGCGAAAGCAAGCGTCCCGATATTTTCACGAGCTCTCAACCCGCTACCGCTTCGACGACACCAGCTTCAACGTGACCGTATCGCCCTTCTTCTCGGTCTGCTCGATCTGCACCGGCAGCCAGCCGAGCGATTCGGCGAACCAGCTGCGCGCGACGCGCTTGCGGTCGGCTCCGGGTTCGCCCTCGCGCTGCATGAGGACGGTCTTGAACTCGCCCGCAGGCACCTTCAATGTGTCGCCGGCGCCGCGCGCATAGCGCATCTCCTCGATGCGGTCCTTGACCGCGACCTTGTAGTCGAACGCTTTCGCACCGTGCATCAGATCGCCGGCCAGCGCGAGGGTGACCGACTGCCGGTCGATGACACCGGGCGCGATCGCGTAGTGGAAATCTCCGCCGCCCTCGGTCACGCGCACTTCGCCGCGTTTCCAGTCGAAATCGGCATGCCGGATCTTCTGCTTGAACGCGGCGTCCTGGCGATAGTCGTAGGCGAGTGCCTCGGGGCGACCTTCCTTCCAGTGGAAACGCGAGGTCTCGACGATATGCACGCCGGCCAGTTTGGCCATG
>JBIODY010000138.1:0-6414 GCA_044445505.1 Lysobacterales bacterium | reverse complement strand
GGATCAGCAACGCGATCGGCGTGCCGGTGGTGCGACCCTCATGGACGCCGGACAGGATCTCGACCGCGTCCGCCTCGTGGCGTTGCGAGGTGTAGCGGCTCTTGCCGGTCGCGCGGCGGTCGAGATCGGCGCGGAAGTCCTTCGGCGTGAGCGCGAGCCCGGGCGGGCAGCCGTCAACGACGCAGCCGATCGCCGGCCCGTGGCTTTCGCCAAAGGTCGTGACGGTGAGCAGTTTTCCGAACGCGTTGCTGGACATGGTGAAACCAGTTTCTTCAGCCCCTCTCCCGACGGGTGAGGTAAAAAACTACACGCGCGCTTTCGCCGCGGCGCGGATCGCCTCCGCATGCTCGACCAGATCGCGTCGGTCGAGCAGGAACACGCCCATCTGGCCGACATTGAACTCGATCCAGTTGAACGGCACCTGCGGCAGCAACTCCGCCAGGGCGCGCTCGCTCTCGCCGACCTCGACGATCAGCGTGCCGTCACCATTCAGATGATCGGGCGCTGCAGCGAGGATGCGCAGCGCAAAGTCGAGGCCGTCGTGACCCGCGGTCAAGCCTAGTGCCGGCTCATGGCCGTATTCGGCCGGCAACGCGGCGAATTCCTGTTCGGTCACGTACGGCGGGTTGCTGACGATCAGGTCGTAACGCTCGCCGGCGAGATCCGCGAACAAGTCGGACCTGACCACGCGCACGCGCTCGCCGACATCCTGGAACTCGACGTTCTTGCGCGCCAGCGCCAGTGCGTCGTCGCTGATGTCGGCAAGATCGACCTGCCAGTCCGGATTGTGCGCGGCCATCGCGATACCGATGCAGCCGGAGCCGGTGCACAGGTCGAGCACGCGTTGGATACGACGCTCGTCCAGCCAGGGCGTGAAACCGGCCTGGATCAACTCGGCGATCGGCGAGCGCGGCACCAGTGCGCGCGTGTCGGACTTGAACTTGAGCCCGGCGAACCAGGCTTCGCCGGTGAGATACGCGACCGGCGTGTGTTCGTCGATGCGGCGATCGATCAGCGCGAGCACGCTGTGCTTTTCCGCCGCGGTCAGTCGCGCCGTGCCAAAGGCGGGGGCGAGGTCGTGCGGCAGGTGCAGCGCATGCAGGACCAGGTGCGTCGCCTCGTCGAGCGCGTTGTCGTAGCTGTGGCCGAAGCTCAGCCCGGCGGCGCCGAAGCGGCTCGCGCCATAACGGATGAAGTCGACGATCGTGGCGAGTTCGTGGGTCACACGCAGGCTGCTTGAGTGAAAGGGCCGCACAGTATATGAGCCCGGCCCGCAAATAGTTTGCGAGCCGGAACCGGTGTCCTTTGCCTGTTGTGTCTCGCAGGGCGATCGGCGCGCCGGGCGCGACTCGTCGTCTACAATGGCCGGATGATCCGCCTTCGCCCTGCCGGCCGCGTTTCCGCGGCCTTGTTGATCGTGATCGCCGCGTTCGCCGCCGCGCTCGGCCTGTGGTTCGGTGCGCGCATGCTCGGCGCGCCGCCGCCGCCGAAACTCGAAAATGCGGTGCTCTATCCGGCGCCGCGTGCGTTGCCGGATTTCCGCCTGACACGCAGCGACGGCCGGGCGCTGACACTCGCCGACTGGAATGGCCACTGGACGGTCGCATTTTTCGGCTACACGAATTGCCCGGACGTCTGCCCGACCACCCTGGCGACATTCAAGCAGGTCTGGAAACTGCTCGATGCCAGCACTACGGCGAAGGTCCGTTTCGACTTCGTCTCGGTCGATCCGAGCCGCGATACGCCCGAGTTGCTCGCCCGCTACGTCGGCTATTTCAACAAGGACTTCATTGCCGCGACGGGCAGCGACGAGGAATTGACCGGTCTGACCCGCGCGCTCGGCCTGGTCTACTCGCACGAGCAGACCGACCGCGGCGACTATGCGGTCGATCACAGCGCGTCGGCAGTGATCATCGATCCGCAGGGGCGCCAGATCGGCCTGTTCCGGCCACCGTTCGAGGCCGCGAAGATCGCGGCGGACCTGACCAGGCTGGTGGGCGCTTACTGATGCTGCCATCGGTCCTGCTGCAGTACCTGCTGCCGCACCGCTTCCTGTCGCGCCTCGTGCGCTGGGGCACGTGCTGGACGTTCGCACCGTGGAAGAACTTCCTGATCGGGCGCATCGTCAGGCGCTACCGCGTCGATCTCGACGAGGCCGAACACGCCGATCCCACAGCCTACCGTCACTTCAACGCATTCTTCACCCGCGCGCTGAAACCCGGTGCGCGGCCGCGGCCGGCCGGCGCCGAGGCGATCCTGTGCCCTGCCGATGGCCGCATCAGCCAGGCGGGTGCGATCCGTGACGGGCGCGTCCTGCAGGCCAAGGGTCGGGACTTCACTGTGGCCGAACTCCTCGGCGACGACGCGGCCGCGGCTGCGTATGCGAGCGGCAATTTCCTGACCGTGTATCTGTCGCCACGCGACTACCACCGGGTGCACATGCCGCTGGCCGGCGAACTCGTCGCCAGCGTGCACATTCCCGGGCGCCTGTTCAGTGTCGCCCCGTTCGCGGTCGCGACGATCCCGCGCCTGTTCGCGCGCAACGAGCGCCTGGTCTGCCATTTCCGCAACGAACGCGGGCCGTTCGTGGTCGTGCTGGTCGGGGCCATGCTGGTATCCGGCATCGAGACGGTCTGGGGTGGCGTCGAGGTGCCGCCGTATGCCGCGAAAATCACCCGCCGCGACTGGCGCGGACGCGGCATCCGGCTGGCGTCCGGCACCGAGATGGGACGCTTCAACATGGGCTCGACCGCGATCGTGCTGTTGCCCGCAGGACTCGGTCGATTCGACAGCCGCCTGAGCCCCGAACAGCCGGTCCGCGTCGGGGAACTGGTGGGCCGTCTGGAAATGGGTCACAATGTGACGCACATAGGCAACTTGTGACGCACTGGACGGTTTGGATCTCGCTGTCGACTTAGGATTCCTTCGTTCGGCAGGTTTTTCGGATTCGATCCAGACGGGGGGATCAATGCAATTCGTGACGCGTTTGATAGCTTTGAGTCGCGCAGTCCAGCTGCGCCGGCAGTTCCGCGAGATCAACAAGGCGCTGGAACAGCTCGCACCGAACGTGCGCCGCCAACTCGCGGCGATCGCGCTGCGCGAGTTCGCCAGCGCGTCGAAGAGCGAGTTCCCGCATCTGTATGCGACTCCGCCTGACGAGAAGTACCGTGCCTGGGGCAGCGGTGCCGATATCGGGCTGGAGCGCCTGCGTTCGGACAACCTGCAGGTACGCCTGCGCGGCGTCGCGCTGTGGCTGGCCGTGGTGTATCACGAGACCAAGGACTCGCAGTTCGCCGAGCAGCAGGAACTGCATCGCCAGGTCCTGCGTGCACTGCGCATGCTCAAGGAGGCAGTGCCCTCGACCGACCTCAATCGCTGGATGATCGGCGAGGCCGAAGCGGCCTGACGGTGCCACTCGATTGTTCGCAAAAACGCCCGGCAAGCCGGGCGTTTTTCATGGCAGGGTGGGCCTTGGCCCCACGCCCTGCGTCACGACAGTAACCGGTGGGCTCAAGCCCACCCTGCGCGTTGCGAACTTTTCCTGCCTACATCAACAGCCCGTCAGTTTCAGCACCTGGCCGGGTTTCAACGCGTAGTGCGGCGCACGCAGGCCATTCGCTGCGGCGATCTCGCGAATGCCGCCGCAGTTGGTGTGCCGCGCGATCGACGCCAGGGTGTCGCCCTTGCGCACCGTATAGGTCTTGATCCTGGGCTTCGGGGGCGGTGCAGCCCTCTGCGCCAGTGCGACCGGCGGCGGTGCCGGGAGCGCCGCGGCGTGCAGTTCGGCCGCGAGGTCCGCCCAGCGTCCGATCGCGCAATCGCGCTGATACGATTTTTCGATGCGCAATGGAACCACCAGCCGGGTTCCGGCCGGCTGCTGCTGCTGCGGATCCAGCCGCGGGTTGAGATTGCGCAAGGTGCGGAACCAGCCATCGTGCAGATTGCCGTCCTGACCGAGGCACACCGTCAATTCGGCAATCGATGCGGCCCGCTTCAAGGTGATATTGCCCGGATGGCCGGGGATCTTCGGAAAATCGACGTTGTAGCGCTCCGGATGCATGAACAGCCACGCCGCCGCGAGCACCATCGGCACGTACTCGCGCGTTTCCTGCGACACCCCGTAGTAGACCTCGGGACTCCAGAAACTCATCGCCGCGGCGCCGCGTCCCGCGCGGCGCTGCATCGCCCCCTCGCCTCCGTTGTAGGCGCCGATCACCAGTTCAAGGTTGTTGTTGAAGATCGCGAGCTGCTCGTTGATGTAGGCCGCATTCGCGCGCGCGGCGAGCTGCGGATCGAAGCGCTGGTCGAAGCCATCGACGCTGCCGAGGCCGAAGCGCAGCCCTGTCGCATACATGAACTGCAACGGGCCGGACGCGCCCGAGCGCGACACTGCGTGCACCTTGCCGCCGGATTCCTTGGCCAACATGCCGAACAGCAGTGCCTCGGGCAGACCGGCCTTCTCGTACTCCGGCCACATGCGGTAGCGCAGATATTGGTAATTCTCGTACGCATCCATCAGGTTCGGGCGGTACTGGGTCAACCATTCCTCCAGCGCCGCCTTGACCGGGCCGTTCAACGCGATGATGTCGCCGAGTTCGCGACCCTTGAGCAGGGTCACGCTGCGCCCGAGTTCCGGCAGCGCGGCGGTCGCCGGCGAGGTTTCGCCCGATTGCGTCGTCGCTTCCGGCGTCGCGCCGGCGGTGTCGCCTTCGGCCGCCTGATCGGAGCGCCCACCGATACCGAGGCGCAGCAGGTTGTCGAACACCGCAATGAAACGTTGCTGATCGCAGCCTGCAAGCTGGCCGCAGCGAGTCGCCGCCGCGCGCAGATCGTCGAGCGCACCCTTCATCGCCGCCTGCGCCTCGACCGTGTTGCCGGTGCGGGCGAGATCGAGTCCGTCCGCGTAGCGCTTGCTGTCCTGGTCCAGCCGCGCATACAGCCCATTCGATTCGACGTCACCGCCGCTGGCGCCCGCCGTCGCCGGCGAACCGGCCTGTCGCGGCCCGGTGGCGCACGCCCCGAGCGCGAGCGCGAGCAGGATGATGGAAAAGCGATTGCGTAGCGGCATGCGTGATCTCCGGACCAACGTTGCAAGGTACCTGCCGGCGTCGAACACGGCAACCTGTGCGACCGTCTTCGAATGGCCTGCGCATGCCTCGCGTCACATCGGATGCCGGAACATCGCCGATGCGCCAGCTATCATCGCGAGGGGCCTGCAGCAGACGAATCGAAAGCAGCTCCACCTGGTCTCGCGGCGATCCCGGCGCGATCCCCCTAGCCCTTCCTCTGTTACAGACCACTAGAATCGGCGCGGGCGAAGCGCGACAGGAAATAACGGAGCACGAACTTGAACGACATCTTCATCGGCAAGGGCGACAGCCAGGTCTGGTTGCTGCCGAAGTACGCGAATCGCCACGGGATGATCGCCGGTGCGACTGGCACCGGCAAATCGGTATCGCTGATGCTGCTCGCCGAGGGCTTCTCGAAACTCGGCGTGCCGGTGTTCCTGGCCGACGTCAAGGGCGATCTTGCCGGACTCGCCGTCGCAGGCGCGATGAGCGACAAGCTGAAAAGCCGCATCGACAAGCTCGGCATCGACTGGAAGCCGGGCGCGAATCCGGTCGTGTTCTGGGATATCTATGCCAGGCTCGGCCATCCGGTGCGCACCACGATCACCGAGATGGGACCCAACCTGCTCGGCCGCCTGATGGAACTCAACGACATCCAGAGCGGCGTGCTCGAAGTCGTGTTCAAGGCGGCCGACGACGACGGCCTGCTGCTTCTCGACCTCAAGGATTTGCGCGCGCTGCTCACATGGGCGAGCGGGAACGCGAAGGATCTCTCGCAACACTACGGCCTGATCTCGCCGACTTCGATCGCTGCGATCCAGCGCGCGCTGCTGTCGCTGGAACAGGCCGGTGGCGATGCGTTCTTCGGCGAACCCGCGCTCGACCTCGCCGACCTCATGCGCCAGGACCTCTCGGGCCGCGGCATCGTCAACATCCTCGCTGCCGATCAGTTGATCCTGAAGCCGAAGCTGTACACGACTTTCCTGCTCTGGATGCTGTCGGAGTTGTTCGAGAAACTGCCCGAGGTCGGCGACCTGGACCAGCCGAAGCTGGTGTTCTTCTTCGACGAGGCGCACCTGCTGTTCGACGATGCGCCGCCGGCGCTGCGCCAGCGCGTCGAGCAGGTCGTGCGCCTGATCCGCTCGAAAGGCGTCGGCGTGTATTTCTGCTCGCAGAATCCGGACGACCTGCCCGACGTGATCCTCGGCCAGATGGGCAATCGCTTCCAGCATGCGCTGCGCGCGTTCACGCCGCGCGACCAGAAATCGGTGCAGGCCGCCGCGCAAACCTTCCGGCCCAATCCCAAGCTCGACACCGCCAAGGTCATCACCGAACTCGGCAAGGG
>JBIODY010000137.1:0-6452 GCA_044445505.1 Lysobacterales bacterium | reverse complement strand
TCGGAAACCGTCTTGTAAACACCGGCGCCGAACAGGACGAGATCGCCACTGACCGCGCCGACCTTGTCGAGCAACGCGGTCAGTGTCGCGTCGTCGAGGAACTTCGCGATCGGCGAGTTGAGTCCTTCGCGGCCCTTCGCGCGATCGTCGACGCGGATCCACGCCAGGCCCTTCGCGCCGTACTTCGCCGCATGCACGCCGAGTTCGTCGATCTGCTTGCGCGTGAGCCCGGCGCCGCCCGGCACGCGCAGTGCGGCGACGCGGCTGTCCGGATCGTTCGCCGCTTCCGCGAACACCTTGAACTCGACCTGCCTGACCTGTTCGGCGACATCGACGAGTTCGAGTGCGATGCGCAGATCCGGCTTGTCCGAGCCGTAGCGGCGCATCGCCTCGGCATAGGTCATGCGCGGGAACTGCGCGCCGAGATCGACGTTCGCGATCTCCCTGAAGAGCGCGCGGATCATCTCCTCGACCGCGTCCTGCACGTCGCGCTCCTCGACGAATGCGAACTCCATGTCGAGCTGGGTGAATTCGGGCTGGCGGTCCGCACGCAGATCCTCGTCGCGGAAGCAGCGCGCGATCTGGTAATAGCGATCGAAGCCGGCAACCATCAAAAGCTGCTTGAACAACTGCGGCGACTGCGGCAACGCGTAGAACTCGCCGGCGTGCACGCGGCTTGGCACGAGGTAGTCACGCGCGCCTTCCGGCGTCGCCTTGGTCAGAATCGGGGTCTCGATGTCCTGGAAACCGCGCGCATCCAGATGCCGGCGCAACGCGGAAACCAGCCTGGTGCGCATGCGCATCGCGCGCTGCATGTCGGGACGGCGCAGGTCGAGATAGCGGTATTTCAGCTTGAGGTCTTCGTTCGTGGTTTCGTGCAGCACGAACGGCAGATCGCGCGCGGCGTTCAACACTTCGATGCGTTCGGCGAGAACCTCCACGCGTCCCGTTTTCACCCGCTCGTTGACGCTGACGCGGCGACGCACCGTGCCGCTGATGCGCAGGCAGAACTCGTAGCCGACCTCGCTCGCGGTCTTGAATGCCGCCGCATTGTCGGGATCGACGACCACCTGGAGCAGCCCTTCGTGATCGCGCAGATCGATGAAGATCACGCCACCGTGGTCGCGCCGGGTGTCGACCCAGCCGCAGAGGACGACACGGTGATCGATCAAGGCCTCGTCGACGAGGCCGCAGTAATGGGTGCGCATGACATTCCGCAGGCGCCGGGATGGCGCGCAACAAGGCGCGGAATGCTACGGAGGAACTTGCTGCACTGCAATGTCGGGGCCGGCAACGAACCGGAACAAGGCGCCCGCCGGCCGGCGGACGCCCGATCAGCGCAGGGTGTCGCCGCCGATGCTAGCGCCAGCGACGCTCGACCACGAACACACCGCTGCAGCCCTTGTCGACCCATACGCCGGCACGGTTGAAGCCCCAGGTACGGCCGCGGATGCAGCGCGCGTCCGAGGTCTGACGTTGCAGTTGCACACTGCCGCCGCGACCGGTGTCGACCTGGCACATCGCGTAGTTGTATTGCGGACTTCCGCAGGTCACGGTGATCGCACGGTCCCAATCCGGACCCGGTTGCCACGCGCCGCCATTGCCGGTATCCGGGCGCTGGCCGCCGCCGGCCCAGCGCCGCTGCACGCGGAAGACGCCCTCGCAGCCCTGGTCGACCCAGACGCCGGCGCGATTCCAGCCCCAGTTGCGCCCTTCCACGCACCGCGTCTTGGAGACCTGGCGCACGATCGCAACCCGGCTGCCCTGTCCGGTATCGACCTGGCACAGGTTGTACTGGTAGCCCGAGCTGGCGCAGCGGACGTCGATGTCGCGGTCCCAGCCGGGGCCGGGTTGCCATTGATTGCCGTATTGAGCAGGCGCTACCGCCGCGAGCGCGTTCGCGAACGGCACCGGATCGTGTGCCCTGGCGGCGTTGGCCGCGCATGCGGACACCACGAAGACGGCGATTCCACAGACAGTCCTGAGCATGACCATTCTCCCCGTTGGTTGTGAAGGGCGAGGTAACCCGGCCAAGTCTAGACGACTCGCATGAACGGATCACGAAGCCGGCGCAATCAGCTGCCGGCAACACCGCTGGAGGTCGGCTTCGCGGCGGGCGCCGGCGCGGGTGCGCTTTCGGTCTTCGGCTTGTCCGCAGGCTTGCCCTCGGCCTGGCCGTCGGATTTTGCCGGCGCGGGCGCTTCATCCTTGCCGGCCAGGTTGCGTTTCCTGTCGCCGTCCTTCTTGAAATCGGTCTCGTACCAGCCGCTGCCGGCGAGGCGGAATGCCGGCGCGCTCAGGAGCCGCTTCACGCGGGGCTTGCCGCATTCGGGACACACGACCGGATCGGGGTCGGACAGTTTCTGCAGGCGATCGAAGACCGCGTCGCAGGCTGTGCACTCGAATTCGTAAATCGGCATGCATACCTCGATCCGTCCGGCTGAACCGCGACTATGCGGGCGACCGCGCGAAATGCAAGTGCGCGCGGTGATACCGATGTTCAGTCGGCGACGAACTTCGCAGCGCGGTGGCTGCTGTCGCAATACGGCTTGTTGCGCGATTGTCCGCAGCGGCACAGGAATGTCTGCGTGACGCGGTTGATCGTGTGGCCGGTGCCGCTGACGATCTCGAGATTGCCGGTCACCTTCAGGGGACCGTCCTTCTGCGGTTCGATCGCGAGCGCGCCGTCGCGTACGCCGAGCGGCTGCGATTCGGCGATCGCGGGCTCGCCGGTGGCGGTGAACCCGATCCCGGCGTGGCTGCCATCGCACCACGGCTTGCGCTTCGAGGCACCGCAGCGGCACAGCGTCGCACGCAAGCCGTCGGCGTTGCCACGGATCGAGAGTGGCGCGTTGAATGCGAGCGGCCCGTTCTCGCGTACGCGCAGCGTGTTCACGATCGGCGGCGCTTCCTGTGCGCCGCCATCATGGCGTTCGCACTGGATAGCCCCGGACGGACAGTTCTTCGCGATGCGCATGACCTCATCGGCGCTGGCGGCATCCGGATGGATCCACTCGCCTTCGACGTTCGGCACGAACACGTCGGGATGATCCAGCACGCAATTGCGCGAATGGATGCAGCGATCGCCCTCGAAATGAATCGTGACGGTCTTGCCCTTGATGGTTTCGATGCTCATCACTGCGTCCTCCGCACTCGCCGACCACAGATTCGTACTTTGCCAGCGCGCGTGCAATCGCGTCGAGCGCTGTTCCTGCAACGGTCGCGTGGGAGCGGCTTCAGCCGCGATGCCCGCAAGCCCTCCCCTTCGACGGGGTGAAGAGGCGCGCCTGCGGACCACGGGTCCGCGCGCCGATGAACGCCCGAAGACCGTGAGGGCCGAGGGGGTCGGGTGGGGATGGTGTTCGCCATGCGACATGAGCATCGCGGCTGAAGCCGCTCCCACAAGCCTACGCGTTGCGGAACGCGAGCTTGCCGCCTTGCACGTCCACCGCCACCGTGCTGCCGGGCGGGAAGCGGCCTTCGAGAATCGCGCGCGCCAACGGATTCTCGAGCTGCTGCTGGATCGCGCGCTTGAGCGGCCGCGCACCGTACACCGGATCGAACCCGACATTGCCGAGCAGTTCGAGCGCCTTGTCGCCGAGTTCGAGCTTCAATTGACGCTCGGCGAGGCGTTTCTCCAGATACGCGATCTGGATCCGCGCGATCGCGCGGATCTGGGTCTTGTCGAGCGCGCGGAACACCACGATCTCGTCGAGGCGGTTGATGAATTCGGGGCGGAAATGCGCCTGCACGACGCCCATCACCGACGCCTTCATCTGCGTGTACTGCTCCTCGCCGTCGCCGGCAAAGTCCTGGATGTACTGCGAACCGAGGTTCGAAGTCATCACGATGACCGTGTTGCGGAAATCGACGGTACGGCCCTGGCCGTCGGTCAGGCGGCCGTCGTCGAGCACCTGCAGCAGGATGTTGAACACGTCGTGGTGCGCTTTTTCCACCTCGTCAAGAAGTATCACGCTGTACGGACGCCGGCGCACCGCTTCGGTCAGATAACCGCCTTCCTCGTAGCCGACATAGCCGGGCGGCGCGCCGATCAGCCGGCTCACGGAATGCTTTTCCATGAACTCGCTCATGTCGATGCGCACCATCGCATCGGTCGAATCGAACAGGAATTCGGCCAGCGCCTTGCACAGCTCGGTCTTGCCGACGCCGGTGGGGCCGAGGAACAGGAACGAACCGTTCGGCCGGTTCGGATCGGACAAGCCCGCACGCGAACGGCGGATCGCGTCGCTGACCGCATGCACGGCTTCGTCCTGGCCGACCACGCGGCGGTGCAGTTCGTCTTCCATGCGCAGCAATTTCTCGCGCTCGCCTTCGAGCATCTTCGAAACCGGGATGCCGGTCCAGCGCGCGACGACCTCGGCGATTTCCTCGGCGGTGACCTTGTCCTGCAACAGCGTGAAGCCTTTCTTTTCGGCCTCCTGCGCAAGCCTCAGCTGCTTTTCCAGTTCAGGAATTTTTCCATACTGGATCTCGCTCATCCGCGCGTAGTCCTGGCCGCGCTGCGCCGCTTCGAGCTCCAGTCGCAACGCCTCGATCTGTTCCTTGACCTTGGTGACGCCCTGCAAGGTCGCTTTCTCGGACTTCCAGATTTCGTTGAGGTCCGAATACTCGCGCTCGAGCACCGCGATCTCCTTTTCGAGATCGGCCAGGCGCTGCTTCGATTCCTTGTCCTTCTCCTTCTTCAACGCCTCGCGCTGGATCTTGAGCTGGATCAGGCGACGCTCCTTGCGATCGAGTTCCTCCGGCTTGGAATCGATCTCCATGCGGATGCGCGAGGCGGCCTCGTCCATCAGGTCGATTGCCTTGTCCGGCAGCTGGCGGTCGGCGATGTAGCGATGCGACAGCGTCGCCGCGGCGACGATCGCCGGGTCGGTGATCTCGACGCCGTGATGCACCGCATATTTTTCCTTGAGTCCGCGCAGGATCGCGATCGTGTCCTCGACGCTCGGCTCGCCGACGAACACCTTCTGGAAGCGGCGTTCCAGCGCGGCGTCCTTTTCCACGTATTTCCTGTACTCGTCGAGCGTGGTCGCGCCGATGCAGTGCAACTCGCCGCGTGCGAGCGCCGGCTTGAGCATGTTGCCGGCGTCCATCGAGCCTTCCGCCTTGCCGGCGCCGACCACCGTATGCAACTCGTCGATGAACAGGATGACCTGGCCTTCCTGCTTGGCCAGGTCGTTGAGCACGCCCTTCAGGCGCTCCTCGAACTCGCCGCGGAACTTCGCGCCGGCGATCAGCGCGCCCATGTCGAGCGACAGCACGCGCTTGCCGCGCAGGCCTTCCGGCACTTCGTCGTTGATGATGCGCTGGGCGAGTCCTTCGACGATCGCGGTCTTGCCGACGCCGGGTTCGCCGATCAGCACCGGATTGTTCTTGGTGCGCCGTTGCAGCACCTGGATCACGCGGCGGATCTCCTCATCGCGGCCAATCACCGGATCGAGCTTGCCTTTCTCCGAGCGCGCGGTCAGGTCGATCGTGTATTTCTCCAGCGCCTGGCGCTGCTCCTCCGCATTCTCCGATTGCACTTTCTCGCCTCCGCGCATCTTGCCGATCGCCGCCTCGATGTTCGCCTTGTTCGCGCCGGCTGCCTTCAGTGCCGTGCCGACCTCGCCCCTGTCGTCGAGTGCCGCGAGCACGAACAATTCCGAAGCGATGAACGCGTCGCCGCGCTGCTGCGCGAGCTTGTCGGTCAGGTTGAGCAGGCGGTTGAGGTCGTTGCCGACATTGATCTGGCCTTCCTGCCCCGCAACCTTCGGCAGGCTTTCCAGGATCTGTCCGATCCGCGTGCGGAACGCGGCGACATTGACGCCGGCCTGCGCGAGCAACGGCTGCGTCGAACCGGCCTGCTGCTCGAGCAGCGCCGCCATCAGATGCGCAGGTTCGAGCATGTTGTTGTCGCGGCCGACTGCAATCGACTGCGCGTCAGCGAGCGCCTGCTGGAAGCGTGATGTGAGCTTGTCCATGCGCATGGCGAGCGGGTCCTCCGGGAATCCTGGATGGCGAATCGAGGCAATGGCGCAATCCGCCGACGACCTCGGCCTGCGAGCAACGTGGGAGCGCATGCAGCGCCGTTCAAGGCGGCAACGTCGCAGTCGGTAAATCGAGGCGTCCAGTCGCCCACAGGGTGGGCTCCTACGACGGCTTTGCACGCCAGATCAGGCTGGCAAAGCGGCCGGTTCCGCGCTCACGCCGGTAGGAATAGAAACGCTTGTCGGTGAAGGTGTCGAAGTCGCCGCCATGCACGCGCTCGACGCCCGCGGTGGCGAGGCGCTGGCGTGCGAGCGCATAAAGGTCGCAGTGCCAATGTCCGGGCCGGGTCCGCGTGCACGCATGCACGGCCTGTGGGTACACATCGACGAACGCGGCGCGCACTTCGTCGCCGACTTCGTAGGACTGCGCGCCAATCGCCGGCCCGAGCCATGCAAGCAGGC
>JBIODY010000136.1:0-6472 GCA_044445505.1 Lysobacterales bacterium | reverse complement strand
CGGATTTCTACGCCAGCGGCATCGGTTTGTTGTTCGGTGGCTGGTTCACCTACGACACCAGCGCGGCCGGCGGCCAGCGCTGGTACACGATCCAGGGCCAGGTGCACGCCGGCGATGCGACGACGAGCATGCCGATCTATCTCACCGATGGCGGCGCATTCGATTCCGCGCAGGCGACAACGACCGCGCCGGTCGGCGCTGTCGAGCTGCAATTTGCCGATTGCATGCATGGTGCGCTGGACTACAGCTTCTCGGATGGCAGCGGCCGCAGCGGCAGCATCCCGCTCACGCGTCTGCTCGCGAATGTGAGCTGCGCGCCGCAAGGCGACAACGGTGCCGACGCATCGAGCTATCTGCTTTCCGGCATCTGGGCCGACCCCGCCAACAGCGGCCAGGGTCTGTTGTTCGATCTCAACCCGCCGCAGAACGTGTTGTTCGCGGCCTGGTACACGTTCGTGGCCGGCGCCAACACAGACAGCGTCCCGAGTGGGCAGCGCTGGTACACATTGCAGGCGATCCTGCCCGCGAGTGCAGCCAGCATAAGCGACATCGGCGTGTACGAGAGCAGCGGCGGCGTGTTCGACCACGCCGCCGTGACGAGGACGCAAGCAGTGGGTCACGCGAGCCTGGTATTCCACGATTGCGCGTCGGCCACGCTCGACTACGCATTCAGCGCGGGCGCGAACGCGGGCCGCAGCGGCCGTCTCGATCTCGCGCGGCTCGGCGCGACGCCGGCGGGCTGCCATTTGTGACGCAGCATCACGCACCGCACGTGTGCGCTCGCGATGCAGAAGTGACGGCATGTCATGCGAAGTCCGCCAGCAGCGCCGCGTGTTGCCCGACGCTCAACGTCGCCGTCGCGCGGTAATGCGGATGCTCGGCCTCGAGCGTCGCCGCCGCGCCCGCGCGCCAGCCGGCGATCATCGCCGGCGTCAACTCGAAGCGCAGGAAATGCACGGCCGAGGTCTTGGTTTCGTCGCTGCGCGCGAGATCCTCGTCGGCGATCGCGAGCACCTGCGGTTCGTCGCCGACCCGCAGTGCGACCAGATCCTCGATGCCGCGCAGGTTCTCCAGCTCGCGCCGGCGCTCCTCCACGTCGTCGTATTCGATCAGCAGCGTCGCCTTCAGGTTCGTACCGTCCGGAATCAACGGATTGTATGTGGCCAGTTCGTCGGCGATCGCGGCGGGCTCGAAGATGCGCTCGATGCGCAGCATCTCTTGCACCTGATAATGCATGGTCAAGCGGTCCTCGAAGATCAGCGTCAGGTGTTCGCCGAGTAGTACCCGGCGATTCTTCTTGTGCGCGATCACGCGCGCGCGGAACGCGTTGCGTTCGCGCGCGTAGTCCTCGAGTTTCCACAGATGGGCGTGACCAAGCTTCTGCATCGATCAGATTCCGTAGGCTTGGCGCAGCAGGCTGATCGGACTTTCCGCGGCGGGCCTGTCGCCGAGGCCGTGCGCGAGATGCGAGCCGGCCATCGGGCAGTCGCTCGCGAAGTGGTCCGGCGCCGCCTGCTTGATGCGTTCCTCGACCGGCCTGGCGATCCTGCGCGAGATCGCATAGGTCGCGGTCTTCACGCCATAGGTGCCGTCATGGCCAGAGCAGCGCTCGATCGCGGTGACCTCGGTGCCGGGAATCAGCGCGAGCACGTCGCGCGTCTTCGGGCCGATGTTCTGGACGCGCTGGTGGCAGGGCGCGTGCAGCGCGACCTTGCCCAGCGCGTTCGCGAATTGCGTTTTCAGCAGGCCGGCCTGGTGACGCTGCCAGAGGTATTCGAACGGGTCGAAGACATGGCGTTTGACGAGCTGCACGTCCTCGTCGTCGGCAAACATCAGCGGCAGCTCCTGCTTGAACATCAGCACGCAGGACGGAATCGCCGCGCTGATGTCCCATCCGTCGCGCACCGCGGCCGCGAGCAGCGGGATGTTCGTTTCCTTGTACCTGGCGACGCTGTCGAGATCGCCGAGCTCGAATTTAGGCATGCCGCAACAGACTTCGCGCTCGACGAGTTTCACCGCGATGCCGTTGTGGCGGAATACCGCGGCGAGATCCTCGACCGCCTGCGGCAGCGACACGTTGCAGTAGCAGGTCGCGAACAGCGCGACCCTGCCGCGCGTGCGTCCGGCCGCTTGCGCGACGACCAAGCTGTCATCGAGGTGCTTCAGGCGGCGCCGCGCGGTGTCGCTGCGGTACACCGGCAGCCGCGCGTCGGGATGCACGCCGAGCGTCCTGTCGAGCAGCTTGCGGGTCGGCTTCGCGCGATTCGCCGCGTTGACCATGTCGACGACGACCGGGATCGAGGCGAGCTTGCCGACCGCGGTCGTGTTCGACAGGATCTTCGCCGCGAGCGTGGTTTCGCCCCGTTTGTGCCGCGCCGCCTTGGCGCGCAGCATCAGGTGCGGGAAGTCGACGTTCCATGGATGCGGCGGCACGTACGGGCATTTGGTCTGGTAGCAGAGGTCGCACAGGTAACACTGGTCGACGACCTTCGCGTAATCGGCCCTGGCCACGCCGTCGACTTCCATCGTCACGGATTCGTCGACGAGGTCGAACAGGGTCGGGAACGCGTTGCACAAACTGACGCAGCGCCGGCAGCCGTGGCAGATGTGGAATACGCGTTCGAGTTCGATGTCGAGCGCGGCCTGGTCGTAGAACCCGGGATTCTTCCAGTCCAGCGGATGGCGCGTCGGTGCTTCGACGCCGCCTTCGCGCGGGACCTTCGTGTCGTTCGCCATCGGATCATCCTTCGATCTCGGCGCGACGCGGCCCTCTCCCATCGGAAGGGGGTCGGGGTGAGGGTTCGGGAAGACCGGCAACAGCAGCGTCGTACCCGAACCTCATCCGGCGCTTCGCGCCACCTTCTCCCGGAGAGGGAAGGGAAAGCTCAGCCGCCGACTTCGCCGAGTGCCTTGGTGAAGCGGTTCGCGTGCGAGCGCTCGGCCTTGGCCAGGGTCTCGAACCAGTCGGCGATTTCGCCGAAACCTTCCTCGCGTGCGGCCTTGGCCATGCCCGGATACATGTCGGTGTACTCGTGCGTTTCGCCGGCGATCGCGCTCTTGAGGTTCGCGACGGTGCCGCCGAACGGCAGGCCGGTGGCCGGGTCGCCGACCGTTTCGAGATATTCGAGATGGCCGTGCGCGTGGCCGGTCTCGCCCTCGGCGGTGGAACGGAACACGGCGGAGACGTCGTTGTGGCCTTCGACGTCGGCCTTCTGGGCGAAGTACAGGTAGCGGCGGTTCGCCATCGACTCGCCGGCGAACGCGTCCTTCAGGTTCTTCTCGGTGCGGCTGCCTTTCAGGTTGCTCATGATGTCACCTCGTTGTGGTCCCGGATTGCTGTGGATCTGCCGACGCCGATCCGATGGCGCCGCGCCTCCGACCCTGGCACTGCGCTGTTGCGCGATGAAATCGACAGTGATGATCGAACCGATGGGACGATTCCATCGACACTCAGCGATGCAGATGGCCGCTGGCCTCGGGCTGGTAGCTGATTTCGGCGATGCGCAGCGCGGCCTGGCGCCCGCCCGGCATCGGCCACTGGATCGACTCGCCCACGCGCAGTCCGAGGATCGCGCTGCCGACCGGCGCGAGCACCGAGACCTTGCCCGGATCGCCATCCGCATCGCGCGGATAGACCAGGGTCAGGCGGTACTCTTCGCCGCCGCTTTCATCGACGACCCGCACGGTCGAGTTCATCGTGACGACATCCGCCGGCATCTTGCCCGGCTCGACGATCGAGGCGCGCGCCAGCTCCGCACGCAATGCGGCGATGCCGGGGACGCGACGGTAGGCCGGTGCGTCGAGCAGCGCTTCGATGCGCTCGAGGTCGAGACTTGAAACAACGATGGGAGGCGATGCGGTGCTCATGGGTGCTCCGTGCGGATGGCGTGCGGGTCCGGGGTGAATTTCGTGCAATGGAGCTGCAGACCGTAGCCCATTGCGCCGGCTTTCTCAAACCCGCCTTGCCGGTGTGTTCAGGCGCGTGCGGCCGCTGTCGTACCGGTGCGCCTGCGCGCGCGCTGCGCTGCCGAACGCGCATCGAGCAGGCCGCTCGGCAGCGCCTTGAACACCTCGGCGAGATGCTTGAGGAACGGTGCGATCGCCGAGCTCCTGCGCCAGGCCATCGCGATGCGCCGGCTCGGCGGATGGCCGCGGAACCCGATCAGGCGGATGTCGGCGGACGGCGCGACCGGTGGTTTCACCGCGAGGTTCGGCAGCAGCGTGATGCCGACGCCCGCCGCGACCATCTGGCGCAACGTCTCCAGGCTGGTCGCGCGGAATCCGCTGCGCTCGACCGCGCCGGCGAGCTGGCAGACCTCGAGCGCCTGGTCGCGCAGACAGTGGCCATCCTCGAGCAGCAGCAGGTTCTGGCCGGCCAGATCGCCGAGCTTCAGGGTCTGGCGCTTCGCGAGTGCGTGGCCTTCGGGCACGGCCAGCACGAAGTCCTCCTCGAACAGGAATTCCTGGTGCAGCTGGTCGTCGTGCAGCGGCAGCGCGAGCACCGCCGCGTCGAGCCGGCCTTCGCGCAACTGGCCCAACAGGATCTCGGTCTTTTCCTCGACCAGCAGCAGTTCCAGGCGCGGGAAGCGCGCGCGGATCGTCGGCACCACATGCGGCAGCAGGTAGGGTCCGAGGGTGGGGAAAATACCGAGGCGCACCGTGCCCGATTCCGGATCGTTGGTGCGCCGCGCGATGTCGCGGATTTGTTCGATGTCGTGCAATACGATGCGCGCGCGCTGCGCGATCTCGCGCCCGACCGGAGTCAGCAGCACTTTGCGCGGCGCGCGTTCGACCAGCGCGACGCCGAGTTCCTGCTCGAGCTTCCTGATCTGCGTCGACAGGGTCGGTTGGCTGACGAAACTCGCGGTCGCGGCGCGCCCGAAATGCCTGTGTTCGGCGAGGGCGACCAGATAGCGGAGGTCACGCAGGTTCATCCAGGTCCATTGAAGCACTCTATCGAAACGATATCAACAATCGATTTGAATGATCGCTTGCGAGCCCCTATGTTGTGTCCTGTCGGCGCGATCCAGCGCCACCGCATGGCGGCCCAGCCTTTCATCACCCCACTCCAAGGAGTTCATCATGTTGACTGTTGGCGACAAATTTCCGGACTTCAACCTCAAGGCCACCGTTTCCATCGAAAGCCTCGAGAAGGCGTTCTTCCCGATCACCAATACGACCTACAAGGGCAAGTGGCTGTGCGTGTTCTTCTATCCGAAGGACTTCACTTTCGTCTGCCCGACCGAGATCAAGGGCTTCGGCGACCTCAACAGCCAGTTCGCGGATCGCGACTGCCAGGTGCTCGCCGCGAGCACCGACAGCGAATTCGTGCACCTGGCCTGGCGCAAGGATCACAAGGACCTGCGCGACCTGCCGTTCCCGATGCTGGCCGACACCGCGAAGCGCCTGTCGAATGCGCTCGGCATCCTCGACGCCGATGAAGGCGTCGCCAAGCGCGCGACTTTCCTGGTCGATCCGGAGGGGATCATCCGTTTCGCCTATGTGACCGACGGCAGCGTCGGCCGCAACCCGCAGGAAGTGCTGCGCGTGCTCGATGCGCTGCAGACCGACGAGCTGTGCCCATGCAACTGGCACCAAGGCGAACAGACGCTGAAGGTCGCGTAGCGACGCGCTTGTGCGATGCCATCGGGCATCGCACGCGTCGCGAAGCGGATGAGGCAGGATGCCGAATGGCGGGGCTCCAGGGATGGATGCTCGCCGGATTCGCTTGTGCGATGCCATCGGGCATCGCACGCGTCGCGAAGCGGATGAGGCAGGATGCCGAATGGCGGTGCCTCGCCGGAGCCGGTGGGTCGATGTCCCCGCCATCGCAAGCCCTGCTCCGCTGACGGCGCGCAGGTTCGTTCCACGAAAGGAGTTGACCATGAACCTCGACGACATCAAGGCGCGGCTTCCCGACTACGCCAAGGACCTGCGTCTCAATCTCGATTCGGTATTGAGCGAATCCGGCGCGCCGGGACTCGATCCGAAGCAGGTCGCGATCATCGCGCTGGCCAGCGCGATCGCGTCGCGGCATGCGCCGCTGACCACGGCAATCGCCGCACAGGTCGCCGGTACCTTGAGCGAGGCCGAAACGAACGGCGCACGCGCCGCGGCCGCGATCATGGCGATGAACAACATCTACTACCGCTTCACCCACCTGGTCGGCAACGAGGAATACGCGACGATGCGCGCCGGCCTGCGCATGAACGTGATGGCCAATCCGGGTTGCGACAAGATCGGTTTCGAACTCGCCTCGCTCGCGGTCTCGGCGATCAACGGCTGTGGCATGTGCATGGCCTCGCACGAGAAGACGCTGCAGCAGCACAACGTGCCGACTGTCGCCATCCAGAGCGCGGTGCGCATCGCCTCGGTACTGCATGCGGTCGCGGTGACCGCCGAGCAGGCCGACGCGGCGGCCTGAAAATGGCCATTGAAGTCGCGATTCCTTGCCCTGCGTAGCGGGGGAAGG
>JBIODY010000135.1:0-6482 GCA_044445505.1 Lysobacterales bacterium | reverse complement strand
TATTCGCAGCTTCCCGCCGGCCGCTATCGTCTGCACGTGCGTGCCGCCAACTCCGACGGTGCGTGGGCGGAAATCGCCGCACCGCTTTCGATCCGCGTCGCGCGCGCGCCGTGGGCGACGCCGTTCGCGTTCGCGCTGTATGCGTTCGCCGCATTGCTCGGCGCGATCGCCATGCTGCATGCGTATCGCACGCGGATCCGGCGCCGCCACGCGCTCGCACTGGCCGAGGAACGCAGGCGCAGCAGCGAACAGTTGAGCGACGCGAAATCCAGCTTCCTGGCGACCATGGGTCACGAGATCCGCACCCCGATGACCGGTGTGCTCGGCATGAGCGAACTGCTGCTCGGCACCGCGCTCGACGAACGTCAGCGCGGCTACGCGAATGCGATCCACCAATCCGGCCAGTTGCTGCTGCGCCTGGTCAACGACAGCCTCGACATGGCCCGCATCGAGGCCGGCAAGTTCGCCCTCGATGACGCACCGCTGGATCCGGCGGCGCTCGCGCGCGAAGTGGTCGCGCTGCAGCAGCCGTTGGCCCAGCGCAAGCAGCTGTCGCTGTCGCTCGTGGTCGCGCCCGACGTACCGGCGCTGATCTGGGGCGATGAGCTGCGCATCAAGCAGATCCTGCTCAACCTCCTCAACAACGCGTTGAAGTTCACCGAACGCGGCGGCGTCGCGCTGGAACTCTCGCGTGCCGGCCCCAGCCACCTGCGCTTCCATGTCGCCGATACCGGGCCGGGCATGAGCGAGCAACTGCGCGCGCGCCTGTTCAACCGCTTCGAGCAGGCCGAAGGCGTGGCGCGCCGGCACGGCGGCAGCGGCCTCGGACTCGCGATCTGCCGCGAGCTCAGCCAACTGATGGGCGGCACCATCTCGGCATCGAGCATGCCGGGTGCGGGCAGTGCATTCGATGTCGACCTGCCGATCTACGAAGCGCCCGGCGCGCGCGTCCGGCAGGCGGCGTCACTCGCATCCGCGGACCTTGCGCCGCGCGCGGCGCTCGACGTGCTGCTGGTCGAGGACGACGTCACCGCGGCCGAGGTCATCGCCGGCCTGCTCGCGCGACTGGGCCATCGCGCGATCCGCGTGCCGAACGGACTTGCCGCGCTGGCCGAACTCAAGAGCGCGCGCTTCGACCTGGCCCTGCTCGACCTCGACCTGCCGGGAATCGATGGCCTCGATCTCGCACGCCTGCTGCGCGCAGGCGGAGCGAATCTGCCGCTGATCGCGGTCACCGCGCGTTCGGTCGGCGACGAGGACGCGCAGATCCGCGCCGCCGGCATGAACGCCTTGTTGCGCAAACCGGTGACGAGCGCGCTACTTGCGAATGCGATCGCCGGGGTACTCGCCGAGAGCGGCGCCGTTCCCGCCTGATGGACTTGCGTCACACAATTGAGCCATACAATACGGTTGCCCATGGTAGGGCCGCGGTCGTATAGTCGGTCAGTCGCCGGATGGAGGGTGTGGCGACAGCCTTGGCGTCGACCGGGTCTGGCTCGGCGGCATGATGATGGGAATCATCGGTGTTGAAAGTCGCTGGCATTCCGCGGCGGTTGATCGGCTGCTTGCAGGGTCGCGCCGACATTCCGCTCGCATCGCAATGATCGGCGAACACGTTTCGGATACCCGAGGCGCAATTGTGCGTCCGGAGTTTGCTGGGTCAGAGTGAGGGAATGCAATGAAATTTCTCAAGCAACCGCTCCTGTGGGGAGCGGCTTTTGCAGTATTGGGGGTCACATCGGCTGCATCCGTGATGGCCGCAGGCGTGAAGCCTGACCTGGGCCAGGACGGCTTCCGGTCCGGCATCTCATATCAGAACGACACCTCGCTGCCGCTGTATTACTTGCCGGCATGGAACGGCCCGAGCAGCGACAAGCCCGAGCGCGAAGGCCCGGAAAACCCGCCGGTGCCCAATCACCACATCGACAGCACCGATCCGGTCGTCCAGCACACTTCGGCCCCCGGCGGGGAGATGCCGAGCCCGATCCTGAACTTCGACGGCATCGGCTTCCCCGGTGTCAGCTGCAATTGCGCGCCGCCTGACCCGAACGGCGAAGTCGGCGAGACGCAGTACGTGCAGATGGTCAACGAAGGCTTCCAGGTATTCGACAAGGGCACCGGCGCTTCCGTGCTCGGTCCGAACTCGATCACCTCGGTGTGGTCCGGCTTCGGCGGCGCCTGCGAAACCGGTGGTTTCGGCGATCCGGTCGTCATGTATGACCAGATCGACAAGCGCTGGATCATCACCGAGTTCGCCAGCCCCACCGGCAACATACCGATCACCGACCAATGCATCGCGGTCTCCACGACCAGCGACGCGACCGGCTCCTACAACCGCTACGGCTACCACCTCGGCTCGAATTTCTTCGACTATCCGCACCTGAGTGTGTGGCCCGACGGCTACTACATGAGCATGAACGTGTTCAACTCGGGCGGCACCGCGTATCTCGGACCGCAGGCGTTCGCGTTCGACCGCGCCGCGATGCTCGCCGGTACGCCCGCAACCTATGTCACGACGGGCGTGCTCGGCGCCAGCCATGCGCCGATCCTGCCGGGCGATCTCGATGGTTTGAACCCGCCGCCCGTGGGCGCGCCGAATCCGTTCGTCGAGTTTCCGGGAGGCGGCACCTATCAGGTGTACCGCTACCATGTCGATTTCGTGACACCGGCCAACTCGACCTGGACCTTGTCCGGCAGCCCGGCGGCTGCGGGCTTCACGACGCTGTGCCCGGGCAACCGCAACTGCGTGCCGCAGCTGGGTGGCACACAAGTGGACGGCATCGGCGACCGCCTGATGTTCCGACTCGCATATCGCAATTTCGGTGACCATGAGGCCATGGTCGGAAATTACACGGTGAGTTCGGGTGGCGTCGCCGCCATACGCTGGTTCGAGCTGCGCGGCCTTACATCGGGAACGCCGACGGTATTCCAGGAAGGCACCTATCAGCCGGACACGACCTGGCGCTGGATGGGCAGTGCCGCGATGGACACGTTGGGCAATCTGGCCGTCGGCTTCAGTGCCTCCAGCTCGAGCATCAATCCACAACTGCGCTACGCGGGACGGCTGGCGAACGACCCGCCCGGCGTCTTGAGCCAGGCTGAGGCGCACCTGTTCGATGGCCCGGGGAGCCAGTCCGGCGTCAATCGCTGGGGTGACTACAGCGACATGACCGTCGATCCGGTCGACGACTGCACGTTCTGGTACACGCAGGAGTACGCGAATACAAACGGCAACTGGAAAACGCGCATCGGCAACTTCAAGTTCCCGAACTGCAGTCTGACGCCCGGCTTCACGCTGAGCACGACGCCGCCTGCCGCTTCGGTTTGCGCCGGCTCGCCGGCGACGCTCACCGTCAACGTCGGCTCGACTTCCAGCTTCAACAGTCCGGTCACGCTGAGCGCCTCGGGCAATCCGCCTCCGACCACGACCACGTTCACACCGAATCCGGTGCCGACGTTGCCGGGTTCGAGTTCGCTGGCGATCGGCAATACGGCCGGCGTTGCGACCGGCGTGTATCCGATCACGATCAGCGGCACCGCGACCGGCGCCAGCAATCAAAGCACGGTGGCCAATCTCTCGGTGTTCGCGGCCGTACCGCCGGCAGCGGCGCTGGTCGCCCCGGCCAACGCCGCAGGCAATCAGCCGATCCGTCCGGCGTTCTCGTGGACAGGCAGCAATACGGAGACCTACACGATCGACGTCGCGACCGATCCCGGCTTCACCAATATCGTGTTCACGCAGGCGGTGACCGGTACTTCGGTCACGCCGAACGTAGACCTCGCATCGAACACGCAGTACTACTGGCGCGTCGGCTCGGCCAACGCCTGCGGTGCGGGCGCCATGTCGTCCACGTTCACGTTCACGACCATGCCGCTGCCGGGAGACTGCTCGGCCGGAACGGTGCCGACATCGGTGTACTCGTACGGCTTCGAGGCCGGCCTCAATGGCTGGACGCTCGGTACGGGCAGCATCGGCAATACCTGGGCCGACAACACCGCCACGTTCCACAGCGGTGCGCATTCGTGGCATGCAACCGACCCCGGCGCGATCAGCGACCAGCGCTTCGTGTCGCCGTCGATCACGCTGCCGAGCGGGCAGCTGCCGCTGACGCTGCAGTTCTGGAACAAGCGCGACATGGAGCCGAACGGCAGCGCCGCTTGCTACGACGGCGGCATCCTCGAGTCCTCGACCAACGGCGGCAGCACCTGGACCCAGGTCGCCGGCTCGGCATTGCTGACCGATCCGTATACCGGCCCGATATCGTCCCAGTTCAGCAACCCGCTGAGCGGGCTGCAGGCCTGGTGCGGCGTGCAGGACTGGACGAACTCGATCGTCGACGTGAGTGCGCTGGCCGGACAGAACGTGGAGTTCCGCTTCCGCCTCGGTTCGGACAACTCGGTCGGCCACGACGGCTGGTACCTCGACGACGTCAAGGTGCAGAGCTGCGCAGCGGGCGTGCAGCACACGGTGACGCCGCAGGCCGGGCCGAACGGTTCAATCGCGCCTTCGACGCCACAACAGGTCAACGACGGTGCGACGACGAGCTTCACGCTGACGCCCGACGTCGGCTTCGCGATCGACACGGTCACCGGTTGCGGCGGCAGTCTCGTCGGCAACTTCTACACGACCGCGCCGATCACCGCCGACTGCACGGTCGACGCGTCGTTCATCGCGCTGGCGCCGACCTATACCGTTGGAGGCAACGTCAGCACCCTGTTCGGCAGCGGTCTTGTGCTGCAGGACAACGGTGGCGATGATCTGGCGATCAGTGCGGATGGCACGTTCACGTTCGCGACTGCGCTCGTCGACAGTTCCCCGTACGCGGTCACGGTCAGTGTGCAGCCGTCGAATCCGACGCAGACCTGCACGGTCACCAACGGGGTCGGCGTTGTCGCCGGCGCCAACGTGACCAACGTCGCCGTCAGCTGTCAGCCGGACGACACGATCTTCAAGGACGGCTTCGACGGTCCGTAAGCCAAATGCCTGCTCCCCGCGCAATGTGGGGAGCAGGCATCCCGGATGACTTGCAGCCGCGCCATGCGAATGGCGCGGTTTTTTTTTGCGGCGAACGGCACGCAAAGCGGCGGTACGGCCGGCGTGCAAGCGGCGACCGCGATCGGCGCGCCGCTGCGCGACGTGGACTTCGACTTTTCCGAAGCCGGGCCCTGCTGGCGTTTCAGGTGCGCCGGCTTGCCTCATGCACCGCGTCGACCAGCACGGCGACACTCTCCGGCTTGATATCCGGCGTGATGCCGTGGCCGAGATTGAACACGTGGCCCGGATGCGTACCGAACGCGGCGAGCACCTTGCGCGTCTCGGCACGGATCGCATCGGGTGACGCCGCGAGCACGGTCGGATCCAGATTGCCCTGCAGCGCGACCCGATCGCCGACGCGGCGGCGTGCGTCGCCGATATCGATGGTCCAGTCGACACCGAGCGCATTGCAGCCGGTATCGGCGAGCGCCTCGAGGTGGCCGTTCGCGCCTTTCGAGAACAGGATCAGCGGCACGTCGCGCGTCGCCGGATCGGCTTTCAGCTTCGCGACGATCGATGCAAGCGGACGCAGCGAGAATTCGCGGAATTGCGCCGGCGCGAGCAGGCCGCCCCAGGTGTCGAACACCATCAAGGCCTGCGCACCGGCGGCGGCTTGCGCGGCGAGATAACTCGCGACCGACGCGCTGAGCGTATCGAGCAGTTTGTGCATCGTCGCCGCATCGTCGAGCGCGAGCGCCTTTGCGCGCGCGAAGCTCGCGGAGCCTTCGCCTTCGATCATGTAGCAGGCCAGGGTCCACGGACTGCCGGAGAAACCGATCAGCGGCGCGCGGTCGTCGAGCTCGCGGCGGACCAGGCGCAACGCATCCATCACGTAGCGCAGGTCGGTCTCGGGGTCGGGCACGCCGAGCTTGGCGATATCGGCCGCGCTGCGCAGCGGATGGCGCAGCTTCGGCCCTTCGCCATCGACGAAATGCAGGCCCAGGCCCATCGCATCCGGGATGGTCAGGATGTCCGAGAACAGGATCGCCGCATCGAGCGCGAAGCGCGCGAGCGGCTGCAAGGTGACTTCGCAGGCGAGCTCCGGGGTCTGCGCGAGAGCGAGGAAACTGCCGGCGCGTTCGCGCGTCGCACGGTACTCGGGCAGATAGCGACCGGCCTGGCGCATGATCCAGACCGGAGTCATGTCGACCGGTTCGCGGCGCAATGCGCGCAGGAAGCGGTGGTCGGGGGGGATGGTAGGCTGCATCATCGGGAAGGTAATGGCGGTGTTCATGGAAGCGCCCTTCGATACCCAGGGCGAGCGGTTTTTCTTTGCCGCCATCACCGGGATGACGAGCAGGGTCGCGTCGCACGAGCGGGCTAACCTGCGTGCGGCCCATCGAACCCTTGCGCGAACATCACATGAAAACCGCGCTTGAGCTGCGCGTCGCGCGCGTGCTCGAACGCGTGCAGCGCAGCATCGCGCTCGAGATAGACCTCGCGCTTG
>JBIODY010000134.1:0-6589 GCA_044445505.1 Lysobacterales bacterium | reverse complement strand
TCCAGCCGAGATTCGCAAACGTCCAGTCGATCGCGGCACGAGTCGCCTCGGTCGCATAACCAACGCCCCACGCGTCCGGGTGAAACGACCAGCCGATCTCGGTGCCCGGCCAGCCTTCCGGATGCCATGGCCCGGTCTGGCCGATCCAGCGTCCGTCTGATTTCCCGATCACTGAAAACATGCCGAAGCCCTGGATCATCCACGCGCCCGGCATCTGCAGGAACTTGCGCCACGCCGGTGCGCGCTGGAGCTGCCCGCCGATGTAGCGTGCCGCATTTTCGTCGGCCTGCAGCTCGGCATAGCGCTCGAAATCCTCGCGACGCGGCAGGCGCAGGATCAGGCGTTCGGTTTCGATTTCGATTTCATTCGGATTCACGCTGACGCCCCTGCTTGTCACCGCTCTTCGTCATCCCGGCGGACGCCGGGATCCACCGGCTTTTCTTCGCCGTGGCAAAAGGCGCCGGGCCGCGGCGTCCGCCGGGGCGACGAGCGGGTTCAGAACGCATTGATCCCGGTCACTTCGCGCCCGACCACCAACTGATGCACGGTCTCGGTACCCTCGTAGGTGATCACGGATTCGAGATTCAGCGCATGGCGGATCGGGCAGTGCTCGGTGGTGATGCCGGCGCCGCCGAGGATGTCGCGCGCCTCGCGCGCGATGTCGATCGCCATGCGGCAGTTGTTCCATTTCGCCAGCGACACCTGGGTCGGCTGCATCCTGCCGGCGTCCTTCAGGCGACCGAGCTGCAGCGACAGCAACTGCGCCGTGGTGATCCGTCGCGCCATGTCGGCGAGCTTGAGTTGCACGGCTTGGTTCGAAGCGAGCGGACGCTTGAACAGGATGCGGTTCTTCGCGTACTCGGTTGCCTCGGTGAAGCAGGCGATCGCTGCGCCGATCGGACCCCAGGTGATGCCGTAGCGTGCCTGCGTGAGGCAGCCGAGCGGCCCCTTGAGACCTTTCACGTTCGGCAGACGGTTCGCTTCCGGCACGCGCACGTTGTCGAAGAACAGCGCACTGGTCACCGATGCGCGCAGGCTCATCTTCTTGTGGATTTCCTGCGCTGTGAAACCGCCGAAACCCCTTTCGACGATGAAACCCTGGATGCCCTCGTCTGTCTGCGCCCAGACGATCGCGATATGCGCGAGGTTGCCGTTGGTGATCCACATCTTGGCGCCGTTGAGGATCCAGTCGGCACCGTCCTTCTTCGCATTGGTCTTCATGTTGGCCGGATCGGAGCCGCCGTGCGGCTCGGTCAGGCCGAAACAGCCGATGACTTTTCCGGCCGCCATCTGCGGCAGCCAGCGTTTGCGCTGTTCCTCGGAGCCGTAGGCGTAAATCGGATACATGCACAGCGAGCTCTGCACCGAGGCGAAGCTGCGGATACCGGAATCGCCGCGCTCGAGTTCCTGGCAGACCAGGCCGTAGCTGACCCCGTTCATGCCGGCGCAGCCGTATTCGACCGGCAGCGAGGAACCGAGCAGGCCGAGATCGGCCATCTCCGGGATGAGTTCCTGCGGAAAGCGGCTCTGATCGAAACAGTCGCCGATGATCGGCAGTACGCGCTCGTCGGTGAAGCGCGCAACGGTGTCTTGCACCATGCGCTCCTCGTCGGACAGCATCGAGCGGATGTCGTAGAGGTCGGCGGGGTTCAGCGGGGTGGAGGGCATGGGATTCGGGTCCGGCGCGGGCAAAGCGGCGTATTGTAGCCGGCCGCACCGCGCGCAGCCATGCGCCTTCCGGTGCGGACGTTCGCGGGTCGTCACCGCTCGCCCGGGCATGCGCCGCGAGCGGCCAGCCGTTGCCATGCCGCCGAAGCCGTGGCTTATGCTGGGCACCCGATCCCGTGCCCCGTCATGCGCGTCCCTGTCCTGACCTACCACTCGAACAACATCGGCGGCAACGACTACGCGAGCAACGATCATGTCGCGCTCGCCGAGGACCTGCGCACGATCCATCGCAAGCGCCTGCGTATCGTGCCGCTGTCACGGGTGGTCGACGTGCTGCTGGGCGAAGCCGCGGAATCCGCGGTCGAAAATGCGGTCGCGCTCAGCTTCGACGACGGCTCATGGTTCGACTGGCATGACCTCGTGCATCCGGCCTGCGGCCCGCAACGCGGTTTCGGCGGCATCCTGCGCGACTTCGCCGCAACCACCGGCGCAAGCGTGCACGCGACCAGTTTCGTGATCGTCTCGCCAGCGGCACGCACGGTGCTGGACCGGACCTGCCTGATCGGCCGCGGCTGGTGGGGCGACGAATGGTGGCCCGGCGCACAACGCGAAGGCCTGATCGCGATCGAAAGCCACAGCTGGGACCACAATCATCCAACCTTGCCGATGACTGCACAGCGCGCCCAGCGCAAGGGCACGTTCCGCACGATCGACACCTGGGCGGACGCCGACGCACAAATCCGCCAGGCCGGCGATTGGCTCGACGCGCATCTCGCGCCGCATCGCGCCAGCCTGTTTGCGTATCCGTACGGGGAAAGCAATGCATACCTGACCTCTGACTATCTGCCGCGCTTCATGCACGAGCATCGCCTGCGCGCCGCGTTCGGCACCGAGCCGGTTCCAGTGCATGGCTCGGCGCCGCGCTGGAACCTGCCTCGTCATGTCTGCGGGCAGCACTGGAAGGATCCTGGCGAGCTGGAGCGCCTGCTCGACTCGATGACCGCTTGACACGACGAGTCGTGCATTCTCAGCGGGGTCCGGCTGCGCACCTCGGGAAAACTCCGGCACGAAGCGTCGCCGGGCGCCGCTACTTGCTCGCGGCCCCCGGGTGCGGCAGCACGACCAGGTCCAGATTCGCCTCGATGCCTCGCAATTGGATGCGCCAATGGACCGGCGTCTGCGGCGCACAGGCAGCGCAGCGGTATACGAGCGAACCGCCGTCGTCGTAGAGCAGCGCGGCCGCGCGCCCATCCGCGGCGACCTTGTCGATGCTCATCGGTGCGGCCATCGGCAGGCGGTTGGTGAGCACGACCGCGTCGGCGCCGGCCGCATCGAACTCGAAAACCGCCTTCTCGACCGGTCCCGTGCCGCTGTCCGGATTGATCTGCAGCCGGCGCAGCGGCGCGGAGCGTCCGCCGGACGCGGGTGCGATCGGCCGCACGTCGTCATAGATCGCCATGTGCGCGATCACGCGCTGCGGTGCGATGCCGGACGCGGTCGCCGCCGGCGCGAACAGGCCGGCGATGTTCCGACCCGGACCCTCGATCCCGCCATAACGGAATTCCGGCCAGTGTCCGCAGGCATTGCGCTGGGCCGAGCCGAAGGTCGGCTCGATCACCGCCGCGAGCCGCCCGTGCAGCACCAGCGGCGCGCACAACGCGCCGCTCAGCCGGTCGATACGCCGCAACGGATAGAACGGCACCGCGACCTTGATGTAACGATCGGCCTGATCGCCGGCCTTGAAGAACGGATTCACGCCCGGCATCACGCGCAGCGCATGGATATCGCGCAGCAGCAACGAGAATGGCGCCAGCACGAGCACGGCGTGGACCAGCAACGCGATGCCGCCAGCCAGGCGAAATGCGCCACGTCCGCTGCCCAGCCAGCCATACCAGCCGGTCGCCAGTGCCAGTGCGAGCGGCGGCAGACAAGTTGGAATCATCCACAGCGGCGTGACCGGTCGCAGCAGTACCACGAACGCGACCTGGAGCAGGAATGCGGCGAGCGCGAGCGCGCACAGCGTGCGCAGGCGGCGCGCGTCGTCTCGCAACAGCACCACGCCACAGGCGGCGAACAGCAGCCCGGCGCAGAACACCCACCAGGCCGCCTGGGCGATGGCGGCTTTCCACGGCGTCATCAGCAGCAGCCCCCACCACGCGCCGCCAACCACGATGCTGCGCACCACGCCGGGAACCCGCGACAGCGGTTGCACGCCGATGTCCTGATCGACGTAACTTGCGATCGGCTTGAGCGCGGCGGCGACCGCCGGATCGCGATCGAGCCACGGCGGCAACAGGCTGAGCAGCACGATTCCTGCAGCGAGGCAGAGCCAGCCGAAGGCCGCGCGCGAGCGATGCCGCCACAACAGGAACAGCCCGCTCGCGAGGACATATGTCAGCGTCGTCGGATGCGCATGCAGGCAGGCAGCGCAGGCCAATCCGAACACGATTGCATTGCCTGCGCCAAGCGCACCGCTGCAGCGCCAGGTCGCCAGGACCAGCAACAGCAGGGTGGTCTCGACCAGCGCGGTATGCGACGGAAAGATCAATCCGGCAAGCGACCAGCCGGCGATCGCCAGGCTCACCGCGAATGCCAGGCCGAGTCGTGGGTCCGCGATGCGGATGCCGATGCGCCAGGCGAGGACATACTTCAGCGCTGCCAGCACCTGGATGAATGCCATCGTCAGCGCGAGGCTGCCGGTCAAGCGGATCGGCAGCGCAAGCAGATAAAACCACCACGGCCCGAGTTCGACCATCTGGTAGATCTGCGGCCCGGCCAGCGGCAACGCCTCGCCATGCGCGATCGCGGTCGCCCAGTAGATATCGCGCCAGAAATCCGCGAGGCCCTGCGAGTTCATGCCGGCGAGCGCGTGAAGACCGAGCATCAACCCGCAGAATGCGCATCCGGCCAGCCACCACGGATCGCGCGCCGATTGACGGATTGCCATGGCTGATGATCGGAATCGCGACACGGCGCTGCATGCCCGGGCATCGGAAGGCGCGCAGACTAGCGCATTGGAGCAGCGGCGGCTCGCATGGTCGCGGTCGACGGCATGCTTCGTTACGCTAGCCCATCGCAACATGAGGCCATCGACGCATGGAAAAGAGCGCGCTGCACACGATTCCCGGGCCGCTACGGGATTTCCTGACGATCACCGAGATCGACGACGCGGATTTCCTGGTCGGCGCCCTGTTCCGGCGCAAGTTCGCCGCGCGGCCGCCCGATGTCGGCCGCCATCTGGTCGCGCTGTACCGCGATGCGGACGGTGCGCCGCGTCTGGCCGGCTATTCGCACATGCGCGCGTTCGGCGACGTGTACCTGTCCGGCGGGTCGTGCAGCAACGGCGAGACCATTGGCACGATGGCGCCCGAACATCGCGCAGCGATCCAGGCCGCCGGCGGCGTCTGGTACCTGACCCTGAAATATGCGTTCGCGCGCTATGCCGACTGCTGCGACGCATTCTTCGGTCATTGCGGCGACGCGCGCGCGCGCGAGGTCGCACTCGCGGCCGGCTTCGTCAATGCGGGCCACCAGAACCTGATCGTGCACTGGCACAAGCCGCTGCACGAGAACATCCGGCGCGCGCTGGTCGCCAAGGTGCACGCGCTCGGACCGTTTTAGGGATGTTCTGATTTATCCCCTCTCCCCGAACGGAGGTTCGGGAGAGGGTCAGGGTGAAGGGGCGAGCGCCAAAGGCGCGAGGTCTTTGCCGGTGTTCTCGCGATACACCCTGCCGCGATCAGCGTTCCGTTTTAATTTTTCCGCGCGGCACATGCCCGGTCGCGACATGCCGGCGCGCGGATTCCACATTGATCGCCGAGTCGTCGAAGAAAATGTCGGCGCCGAACGCTTCGAGGAACGGGCCTTTCGAGCGACCGCCGAGGAACAGCGCCTCGTCGATGCGCACACCCCACTGGCGCAGGGTCAGGATCACGCGCTTGTGTGCCGGCGCCGAGCGCGCGGTGACCAGCGCGGTGCGGATCGGGGCGTTCTCGCTCGGAAACGCGGCCTGCAGGCGATGCAGCGCGTCGAGGAAGCCGCGGAACGGACCACCCGACAGCGGTTCCAGCATGCGCTCGGTCTCATGGCGATGGAACGCGTCGATGCCGCCCTCCTCGCTCACGCGTTCGGATTCGTCGCCGAACAGCACCGCGTCGCCGTCGAACGCGATGCGCAGCTGGTCGGACTGCCGTTGCGGCGCTTTCGAAGGCAGGATCGTTGCCGCGGCAATACCGGCAGCGAGCGCCTGCGCAACGCTGTCTGGGTTGGCGGAAAGCAGCACATGCGCGCCGAATGCGTGCACATAGGGCGCGGTCGGCTCGCCACGCGTGAACGCGGCACGCGCGATATCCAGTCCGTAGTGCTCGATCGAATTGAAGATGCGCAGGCCGGTATCGGCCGAATTGCGCGACAGCAGGATCACCTCGACGCGCGGCGCTGCGGGCCCCGCGCCATTGAGTCTCAGCAGCTTCTGCACCAGCGGGAATGCAATGCCGGGCGCGAGAAGTTCGTCTTCGCGCGCGATCTGATGCGCGGCGAATGCATCGATTCCATCGCGTTCGAACAACTCGTGGCTTTCGCCGAGGTCGAACAGCGCGCGCGAGGAGATCGCGACGACCAGTGCATCGCCATCGCGCGCTGCAATGTCCGCCGTGGTCATTTCATTCCGGACTCCGGCCGGCAACGGCTGCCTGGTAGGCGGCGAACGCGTCGATGCGTCCATAGCCGACCATGTTGTTGGGCCAGCTCGTGCGCGGTGTACCGCCACAGGTCTGGTTGACCGGATCCGTGATGCCGCTGGTGGCGGCGGTCTCGCGCAGGAGCTGCGCGACGGCGGCGGGATCGCCCTTGAGCGCGGGATTCGCGGACATGAGCAGCGCGGCCGCGCCCGCGACGTGCGGCGTGGCCATGCTGGTGCCAT
>JBIODY010000133.1:0-6617 GCA_044445505.1 Lysobacterales bacterium | reverse complement strand
CCGGAGCCGAGCACGACGACCTGGCATTCGAGGTCGGGTTTGCGGGTGGAGTCGGCGGCTCGGCGCGGCGCCTGGCTTTCGCTTCCCCCGCTGTCGGGGGAAGCTGCCCGAAGGGGCGAAGGGGGCTCCTTTTGATCTTGCGTCGCCGCCCCGCCGGAAGAGCTGCCCCCTTCCGCCTGCGGCACCTTCCCCCGCTCCGCAGGGGAAGGGACGGCAGCAGCGCCCTGCGTCTCGATCACCGCAACCACCGCGCCCTCGGCGACCACGTCGTTGAGCTTGACGCGGATTTCCTTGACCACGCCGGCGACACTCGATGGCACCTCCATCGTCGCCTTGTCCGACTCCAGCGTGACCAGGCCCTGGTCCCTGGCGACCACGTCGCCCGGCTTGACCAGGATCTCGATCACCGGCACGCCCTTGAAGTTGCCGATGTCGGGGACTTTGACTTCGATCATGTTGGCCATGTCGTCTTCGTCCGTCAGAGCAACACACGCCGCATGTCGGCCAGCACTTGTCCGAGATACGCAGTGAACCGCGCCGCCGACGCGCCGTCGATGACGCGATGGTCGTAGCTCAGCGACAGCGGCAGGATCAGGCGCGGCTGGAATGCGTGGCCGTCCCAGACCGGCTTGATCGACGATCTGGACACGCCGAGGATCGCGACCTCGGGCGCGTTGACGATCGGCGTGAACGCGGTGCCGCCGATGCCGCCGAGCGAGGAGATCGAGAAGCAACCTCCGGACATCTCGGCGGGCCCGAGCTTGCCTTCGCGCGCCTTCTTCGCAAGCGCACCGGTCTCGGTCGCGATCTCGATCACGCCCTTCCTGTCCGCGTCGCGCAGCACCGGCACGACCAAGCCATTCGGCGTGTCGGCGGCGAAGCCGACATGGAAGTATTTCTTCAGAACGAGGTTCTCGCCGCTCGCGTCGAGCGAGGCGTTGAAGTCGGGATATTTCTTCAGCCCGGCGACGACCGCCTTGATCAGGAACGCGAGCATGGTCAGCTTGATGCCGGTCTTCTCGTTCTCCTTGTTCAGCGCAACGCGCAATGCTTCGAGTTCGGTGACATCAGCATCGTCATGCTGGGTGACGTGCGGGATCATCGCCCAGTTGCGGGCGAGGTTCGCGCCGGAGATCTTCTTGATCCTGGAACGTGGTCTGGATTCGATCTCGCCGAACTTCGCGAAATCGACGTTCGGCCACGGCAGCAGGTTCAAGCCGCCGCTCGCGCCCGCACCCGGCACGACGCCTGAGGTCAGGAGGTTCTTGACGTGGGCGCGCACGTCCTCCTTGGTGATGCGGCCCTTGCGCGCGCTGCCGTTGACCTGGTGCAGATCCACCCCGAGTTCGCGCGCGATCATGCGCACCGCGGGGCTCGCGTGCGGCACCCGATCCGGCATCACCGTGCTGGCGTCGAACGGCACCGGCGGCGTGCGCGGACCGGCGGCCTCGGGACCGCTGCCGGATGCCTCCCCGGCGATCGCTGCGGGTTTCGGCAGCTCGGCTTTCGCTGGTGCAGGCGCGGCCGCGGGCAGTGCTGTCGCAGCCGGCCCCGGCGCTGTCGCCGCAATGGCTGCTGCCGGCGCCGCTTCCTTCGCAGATGCCGCGCCGGACGCCTCGATCAGCGCGACCACGAAGCCTTCGGCAATCTCGTCGCCGACCTTGACCTTGACCTCCTTGACCACGCCGTCGAACGGCGCCGGCACTTCCATCGTCGCCTTGTCCGATTCCAGCGTGACCAGGCCCTGATCCTTGCTGACCGCATCGCCGGCCTTCACCAGCACTTCGATCACCGGGACGTTGGTGTAATGGCCGATATCCGGCACCTTGACTTCGGTGATCGCGCTCATGAACGTCCTCGTCTCGAACTCCTGCGCCGCCACTCCGCAGGGAAAGGCTGCGAGAATAACGCAAGATGCAAACAGTCACCCGACCGGAGTGTGCCATGTATATCCTCTACTACTCGCCCGGCACCGCCAGCATGGTTGTGCACCAGACCCTGATCGAGATCGGCGCGCCGCACGAACTGCGCAAGCTCGACCTCGACGCGAACGCGCAGAAAAGCGCCGAATATCTCGCGCTGAACCCGAACGGCACCGTGCCGACCCTGGTCGTTGACGGCAAACCGTATTACGAATGCGCTGCGTTGCTCCTGCTGCTCGCCGAGCGCCATCCGCAAGCCGCGCTGGCGCCCGCACCAGGGACATCGGAACGTGCGACCTGGCTGCAGTGGATCGTGCATTTCGCGAACACGCTGCAGCCGGCTTACCGGCAATGGTTCTACCCGCAGGATTTCGCCGCCGCGGAGCACGAGAAGGAATCGAAGGAATTCGCGCGTCGGCGCATCGAAGCGGTATGGGATCGGCTCGCCGCGCATCTGGCCGCGCACGGCCCGTACATCCTGGGCGAGCGTTTCAGCGCCGTGGATCTGTACGCGACGATGCTGATGCGCTGGTCGCGCAACATGCCGAAGAGCGCGACCGCGTGGCCCGCACTCGCGGCTCTCGCGACCGCCGTGAAGGCGCGGCCAAGCTGGAAGCGCTTGTACGAGGTCGAAGGGCTGACCGAGTGGGCGTGAGCGCCCGGAGCCTTTCGGACTTCGCTGGTCGAGGCGAACGGGGACCGGTTTTCGCCGCTTCGCCGGGCGCGGCGGAACCATGGACCGCACGGACGCAATCCCGAGGCCGACCAGGTTCGACAAACGCCTAGGGCGCAGGCACCGCACACACGCGGTTGCGGCCATCCTGCTTGGCACGGTAGAGCTGCTCGTCCGCCGCACGCAGCAGATCGGCGACCGCCGCCATTCCGGGTTGCCAGACGGCCACGCCGATGCTGACCGTGACCCGGCGCGGCCCTGCCTGTTCGCTCAATTCGAGCGCGGCGATCGCCGTGCACAGCCGCTGCGCAAAAGCGCTGGCCTGCGCCAGGTCCTGCTCGGGCAATACCGCCGCGAACTCCTCGCCGCCGATGCGGGCGACGATGCATTCCTCGCGCACATCGGCGTTCAGCGCGATCGCGACCTGCTTCAGCACGACATCGCCGGCCGGATGGCCGTAAAGATCGTTGACTGACTTGAAATGGTCGAGATCGATGATCAGCAAGGCCAGCGGGCGCTTGTGGCTCGCGGTGCGCGCGAGCTCGCGTTCGAGCAGCTCGAGGAATTGCCGGCGGTTGTACAGGCCGGTCAGCGGATCCATCGTCGCAAGCTGGTAGATCTCCTCGTGATAACGCGCCTCGACCGAGGAACGCTCCATGAACTTCAGCACGCAGTTGCCGATCGTGATGTGGTCGCCGTCCTTGAGTTCGGCCTCGATAATCGGCTGGTCGTTGAGCAGGGTCTTGTTGGTCGAGTCCAGATCCTTGATGCGGTAGCCGGACGGCTCGCGCCAGATCCGCGAATGCTGCCGCGAGATGCTGCGTTCCATGATCTGGAATTCGCAGTCCGGCGCGCGGCCGATGGTCAGGGCCTGCTCGCCGACGTCGATGCGCTGACCGAGCCGCTGCCCCTGCAGCACGACCAGGCATGCGGAAGCGGCGACGCGCGTGTCGTGCGGCTCGCGTGTGGTGCGGACCACGCGGCGTTGCGTCGTGCTGGAGTCGCGATCGCGCGCGTTCATCACGCCGGAATTCCTGGCTGCGGTCGCTGCAGTTTACGCGAGTCGGCGCCCGCGCCGACCGCTGCCGCGGGTGCGCAGTCCGCGATCGACGAGCAGGCCTATACAATGCGGCATCGCGCGCCGATTCCGCGCAACCGAAGGCCCGTCATGCCCAGTACCGACTTTCCTGCCGACGAGACGACTGAATTCCAGGCCGCGCCGGCCGGCGCGACTGCGGGCGTCGCGCTGCAGCCGGGTGCGCAGCTCGGCGTCTATGTGATCCGGAGCGTGCTCGGCGAAGGCGGCATGGGCCGCGTCTATCTTGCCGAGCAGATGCGCCCGGTGCGCCGCGCGGTCGCCCTCAAGCTGATCCGTGAACAGGTCGCGAGCCCGCTCGCGCGCGCGTACTTCGATGTCGAGCGCCAGGCACTCGCGCAGATGCAGCATCCGGCGATCGCCCAGGTATTCGATGCCGGAACGACCGCGGACGGCCATCCGTACTTGGCGATGGAAGTGGTCGAAGGCCGCCCGCTGACGCGGTTCTGCACGGACGAGAAACTCGGGCGCAACGAGCGCCTCGCGTTGTTCGCGCGGGTCTGCCACGGGGTCCAGCACGCGCACCAGAAAGGCATCATCCATCGCGACCTGAAGCCGGCCAACGTGCTCGTTCGCCGCGTCGATGGCGAGCCGGCGCCGAAGATCATCGACTTCGGCATCGCGATCGGCGGCGCCACGTCAGCCGCCGGCGCGAGCGTCGAGGCTGCAGCGGCCGATCGCGCAGGCACCGCGATCTACATGAGCCCCGAACAGGCCGGAAGCGAGCAGCGCGATCTCGACACCCGCAGCGACGTGTACTCACTCGGCGTGATGCTCTACGAAGTGCTGACCGACGCCGACGCCGCTGCACTGACCTCGCTGGCGCACCACTCGGCCCGCGCCCCGCATCGGACCCTGCTCGCCGCGATCGACAGCGACGCCGGCCCCGGCGAGGCAACGCCGACCTCGGCCGCGCTGCTGCAGGCCTCGCGCGCACTGCCTGCGGAGTTGCGCGCGATCCTGCGCAAGGCGCTCGCCGCCGAGCGTGCCGATCGCTACGACTCCGCGGCAGCACTGGCCGACGATCTCGAGCGCTTCCGCGATTGGCGCCCGGTCAAGGCACTGCCGCAGACCCGTCTGTACCTCGCGCGCACTTTCGTCGCGCGCCATCGACTCGGGCTGGTGGCGACATCGCTGGCGGCTGCGGCGCTGCTCGCCGGTACCGTACTCGCCTTGCATGGCCTGGCCCGCGCCGAGCAGTCGGCGGCGGTCGCGAAAGTCGAAGCGGCCAAGGCCGCACAGGTCGCCGATTTCGTGCGCGGCATGCTCGCCGGCATCGACCCGGACCGCGCGAAGAGCATGGATCGCAGCCTGATGCGCCTGGTCCTCGATTCCGCCGCCGAACGCGCCGGACGCGAACTGGCAGGACAACCCGCCGTGCGTGCATCGATCGAGCACACGATCGCCGACAGCTACGCCTCGCTCGGCGAACTCAAGCTGGCGGGCACTCACTACGATGCCGCGATCACGGCGGCACGCGCCGCTGGCGCGCCGCCCGCGGAGCTCGCCCGCGTGACCATGCGCGGCGCCGAGAACCTCGACAACCAGGGCAATGCGAAGGACGCGCTGGCCGGCGGCGAGCGCGCATTCGCGCTCGTCGCCGGCCTGGCGCCCGACGATCGCGATCGGCTGTTCATCGAGAGCCACCTCGCCGGCCTCGAGTGCGACGCCGGGCAACTCGAAGCGAGTCGCACGCGCTACCTGCGCGTGCTCAAGGCGCAGCGTCGCCAGTTCGGCGACGCCGACGAGGACACCCTGGCCAGCATCGACGGGCTCGCGATCACGGATTCCGACCTGGCGCGTTTCGACGAGGCACGCCCGTTGTATGAAACCCTGATCGCGCGTCGCCGCGCACGCTATGGCGACGAGCACTCGAAGACCCTGAACGCGATCAATGGCCTTGCGGTGCTCGAGCTCGAGCAGAAGCATTACGCCGCAGCGGAGAAACTGCTCGGACCGCAGTTGCCGGTCTATGAGCGGGTGTTCGGTGCCGAACACCCGATGACCTTGCGCCTGATCAGCAACCTCGGCGGCGCGATCCGCCAGCAGGGTCGCAACGAGGAGGCACGGCCGTACTACGAACGCGCACTCGCGCTGGCTCAGAAACTGTTCGGGCCGCACAGTCCGACCACGGTGATGGCCGAAGCCAATCTCGCCGCGCTGCTGCGCGACGCCGGCCAGCTCGCGCCGGCCGAGCAACATGCACGCGCGGCAACCGCGAACGCCGACGAGGCCTTCGGCGACAACGCGATCCGCGCGATCATGTTCAAGGAGCTGGCGACGGTGCTGGTCCGCGAACAGCGCTACGCGGACGCGGAGCGCGAGCTCGATCACGCCTGGCAGATCCTGTCCGTCGCAAAGGGCTACGGCCCGACCCATCCACGCAGCCAGGAGATCATCGATGCGTATGTCGAGCTCTACGCGGCGTGGAAGAAACCCGAGCGCGAAGCGATCTGGCACGCGCGCAAGACCGCGGTCGCGGCGAACACCGGCACTTCGTGATGCGGGCACGCAGGGAGCAGCCGGCTCCCCGCGGCTGACCGAACGCGCCGCGTCAGAACGAGCGCACGCGCTTGGGCCTGATCAGCGCAGCCATGCCGATGCCGGCGAGCAGCCAGCCGCCGAGCTGGTCGACGAGATCGCCGATCAGGAACGGCGTCGGGAAGGCGTACCAGGTCCATTGCGAGACCGAGATCGACAGCCACGCGGCGATCCCGATCGCCGCCATCGACAGCGCACGCCGGCCGATGCCGCCAGTCAATTGCACGAGGATCAGCGCACCGAACAAGGCCGCGAGCACGTTCGAGACGAACTCGGTGACCAGCTGGCGCGGCGACATCGCCTCGCCGCCGCTCGGCCGGTAGATCAACAGGCCCGAAGGACCGCTGGCGAGCTTCTGTTTCCATTCCTTCTGCTGCTCCGGCGT
>JBIODY010000132.1:0-6679 GCA_044445505.1 Lysobacterales bacterium | reverse complement strand
TGATCTGGGAGCGCCTGAAGATCATCGTGGAGCCTTCATCGGCGGTCGTGCTGGCGGCGATCCTCGCCAACGCCCCGCGTTTCGCCGGCCATCGCGTCGGCGTCATCCTGAGCGGCGGCAATGTCGATTTCGACAGGTACTTTTGCGATCATCCGTGATCGCGAAAGTCAAACAGCGGCCATCCATGGCCGCACTTTTCAGATTCTTGGCCTCGCGGATTCGTACAACCAGGAGTTCCGGCGATGTGGACCGATGCGTTTCTCGCCTATTTGCATTTTGCCGCGATCTTCACCCTGCTCTGGTTTCTGGCCAAGGAGTGGACCTTGCTGCGCGCGGGCGCCGCGGATCTGGCCCTCGAACGCCTCGCGTGGGCGGACGCCGGCTTCGGCTTCTCCGCCGGTGCGGTGTTGCTGAGCGGCGCCGCGCGTGCGGCGTTCGGCATCAAGGGCTGGGCGTTCTACGCGCACAATCCGGTGTTTTACCTGAAGGTCGGGCTGTTCGTGCTGGTCGGCCTGATCTCGATTGCGCCGACGTTGAATTTCCTGCGCTGGCGAAGGGCCTGGCGCGCAGATCGCGCGTTCCGCGTACCGGATGCGCAATGGCGGCGCGTGCGGCGCCTGCTGATGATCGAGTTGCATCTGATCGCGCTGATCCCGCTCGCTGCGGTGATCATGGCGCGCGGTCTGCGCTAGACGGGCGGCGCGCGGCGCAGGCTGACGATCGCGAGCGCGACGCCGAGCAGCGCGATGCCGGCGCCTTCGATCGCCGAGGGCCGTTCGCCGAGCAGGGCCCAGGCGAGCGCGACGCCGGCGATCGGAATCACCAGGCTGGACAGGCCGGCGATGTTCGCCGGCAAGCGGGCGACGACATACGACCACATCAGCCAGGCCAGGCCCGAGGCGAGCACCGCGTTGTAGGCGAGTGCCGCAATGAAATAGTTCGACCATTCGATCGTGCGTTCGTGCGTGCACAGCGCGATCGCGACGACGCCCAGCGTGCCGATCAGCATCTGCCACGCGGTCAACGACAGCGCGCTGATCCCGCCGCGCTGGAACAGCCGTTTCGAGAACACGACGCCGATCGCCCAGGCAAGGCCGCCGCCGAGCGCGAGCAGGGAATTCTTCGCGCCGCCGAGACCGAGCCAAGGCTCGAGGACCAGCACGAGGCCCGCCGCCGCGGCGCCGAGGCCGCACCACAACCGCGTGCCGGGCCGCTCGGAGAACAACGCCCAACCGAGCAGCACGACCCAGAACGGCATGGTGTACGCCAGCAACGCGATCTTGCCGGCACCACCGGTGACCAGCGCGGATTGCACCAGTACCTGGAAGCCCATGGTCTGGGCAAGACCGATCAACGCGGTCGGCAGCAGCGGCGGCGGGCGCAGCGATTCGCGCCGCAGCAACAGCGCGGCGAACAATACCGCGCTGCCGAACGCGTAGCGCAGCGCGGAGAATTCGAACGGCCCGGCGTAACGCAGCGCCTGCTTCATCACGATCCAGTTGTAGCTCCAGATCAGGGTGAGCAGGCCGAGCGCGACGAGTGCGGGACGACGGGAAGTGGCGGCGGCGGTCACGAACGAAAGCAGGCGCGCGGCAGCGGCGTCGGGCCGCGTATGATACGCGCCCCGGTCAGGCAGAGAACATGCAGGACGACCATCGCACGCGTTGCAGCTGGGCCGCCGGCAGCGAGATTGAGCGCGCCTATCACGACACCGAATGGGGTGTGCCCCTGCACGAGGATCGCGCGCTGTTCGAGTTCCTCTGCCTGGAGGGCGCGCAGGCGGGCTTGAGCTGGCGCACGGTGCTCGCCAAGCGCGGGAACTACCGGCGTGCGTTCGCGGATTTCGATATCGCGACCTGCGCGAAGCTCAGCGACGCGCGCATCGAAAAGCTGCTGACCGATCCCGGCCTGATCCGCAATCGCCTGAAGATCACCTCGGTGCGCGACAACGCACGTGCGGCGCTGGTCGCGATCGCCGGGTTCGGCAGCCTCGATGCGTTGCTGTGGACGTTCGTCGAAGGCAAGCCGATCGGCAATCGCTGGCGCAGCCGATCCGAAGTGCCGGCAACGACGGCGATCTCCGACCACATGAGCAAGCAATTGCGCCGGTGCGGCTTCCGCTTCGTCGGCTCGACGATCTGCTACGCGTTCATGCAGGCGACCGGCATGGTCAACGACCATGTGCTCGATTGTTTCCGTCATCACGATTGCGCCTAGTGCCTCATGCTCGTCACCGATCCCGTCGCTTTCCTCGCCGAATTTTCCCTCGACCGCTATCCACAGCGCGACGTCGCGACCGCTCGCGCGGCTTTCCTGGTGGGTCCCGCCAGCGACACGCTGGCCGCCGAGTCGGCGATCGACAATCGCTACATGGACCTCGCGCGCATGCCCGATGCATCGCGCGCGTTGCGCCAGCATGCCGAGCTTGCGCGTCGGCTCGGGGCGGACCTGCCGGTGCTGACCTTCCCGGGTGATCCGGATTGCCCCGACGGCATGTTCCCGAACAATGTGTTCGCGACCGTGCCCGGATGCCTGATCATCGGCCACATGCGTCATCCGGTGCGCCAGCGGGAGGCGTCGCGCACGGATATCCGCGGGTTCTTCGGCGCCGTGCTCGGCTATCGGACCCACGATCTCTCGCGCGGCGATTTCGTCGCCGAGCTGACCGGTGCGCTGTGCATCGACCGCGCGCGCGGCATCGGCTACTGCGGCCTGTCGGAACGCTGCGACATGGCCGGCGCGCGCGCCATGCATGAGGCGTTCGGGTTGCGGCTCACGTTCTGCTTCGACCTCGCGCCTGGCGAGTATCACACGAATGTCGTGCTGGCGATTCTCGCGGGCCGCGCCGCGGTCCTCGCGCCGGACGGCTTCGCCGATCCGGCAGTGCCAGCCGCGATTGCGCAGGCCTACGCCGCCCGTGCGATTGCGCTGAGCCCGGCGCAGAAGCGGGCGTTCGCCGGCAACGCGATCGCGCTCGCGCCGAACCGTGCATGGCTGAGCGCGACTGGTGCCGCCGCGCTGGAGCCTGCCCAGCTTGCCACGCTCGAACGCGCGGGCTTTGCGCTCGGCGACGTCGATCTCGAGGAGATCGAGAAGGCCGGCGGCAGCCTGCGCTGCTGCGTCGCGGAAATATTCTGAGGTCTGATCAAGCCCAGGATGGGCTTGATCAGACTCGCTCGCGTCCGGCACAGGTCCGGACGCGGCTCCGCGAATCAGGCATTTGCATGCTTGATTCGCGAGCGCGCCGTGCATGGCGCGCGGATCCTCTGGCCGGCGGAGCGCCGAATTCAGCCGAAATTCAATGCCCGCTGCCGAGACTGCGGGTGTTCTTCGGCGCATCGCGTGCCGGAGCGGGTGGCAGCAGGGTACGGAGAGGCGCGTGCGAGGGTTTCGCCATTGGGGTATTTTGCTGCTGCTCGGCGTCGCCGCGACCGCGGTCGGCGCGCGCGAGATCAGCGTGCAGGAAGCGGTCGCCCAGGCGCAGCATGAGGGGGACGGCAAGGTCCTGTCCGTGCAGACTTTGAATGTCGGCAAGCGCAAGGTCTATCGCATCAAATTGCTCACCCGCGATGGACAGGTGCGCATCGTGCAGATCGCGGCCGAACAGTAGCGGTTTTGAAAGCCGCTCCGGCACACGGACATGCGAGCCAGGCGGGACGCCCGGTTTTGCAAACGATTCAGAACACGGTGGCGTCTGCGCAGGCAGGCGTACATTCCAAGGAGACAGTCAATGCGCGTATTGCTGGTGGAAGACGAGGCGCCGCTGCGGGAAACCCTAGCTGCGCGCCTGAAGCGCGATGGCTTCGCGGTCGACGCGGCCGGTGACGGCGAGGAAGGTATCTATCTCGGCCGCGAGGTGCCGTTCGACGTCGCGATCATCGATCTCGGCCTGCCGAAGATGTCCGGCATGGAACTGGTGAAACAACTGCGCGAGGCCGGCCAGCGTTATCCGATCCTGATCCTGACCGCGCGTTCGAGCTGGCAGGACAAGGTGCAGGGCCTCAAGAACGGCGCCGACGATTATCTGGTGAAACCGTTCCATGTCGAGGAGCTGCTCGCGCGCCTGAATGCGCTGGTGCGGCGCGCGAGTGGCTGGTCGCGGCCGACCCTGGAATGCGGTCCGGTGATCCTCGATACCACGGCGCAGACCGTCAGCGTGAACGGCAGCACGGTGGATCTGACCAGCTACGAATACAAGGTGCTCGAATACCTGATGCTGCACGCCGGCGAACTGGTTTCCAAGGCCGATCTCACCGAGCACATCTACCAGCAGGATTTCGACCGCGACTCGAATGTGCTCGAAGTGTTCATCGGCCGCCTGCGCCGCAAGCTCGATCCGGACAACACGATCAAGCCTATCGAGACCGTGCGCGGCCGCGGTTATCGCTTCGCTCTCGAACGCACCGACACGCCGGTCGAGGAAACCGAAGGTCGCAGCGACACCTGAGACGCCAGCGCATGGCGCGCCCGCTTTCTCTGCAAGCGCGCTCGCTGGCTGCGGCGACTCTGGTGCTGGCTGCGTTCCTCGGGCTCGCATTCTTCGCCCTCGATCGTGCGTTCTACGACGCCGCGGAGAATGCGCTGCGCGACCGCCTGCAAGGTTACATGTACGCGTACCTCGCAGGCGCCGACACGACCCGTTCCGGCGCGCTGATCCCGCCCGAGGTCAGTCCCGATCCACGCTTCGACCAGCCCGCAGCGAGCGGCCTCTACGCCGGCATCGTCGGCGCGAAGATCATCGGTGCGAAGGACCATGTCTGGCGCTCGACTTCCGCGCAAGGCCGCGATCTGCCATTCAGCGCGGAACTGCCGCGCGGCCCGGCGCGCTTCAGCGGCCCGATCGCGACGCCGGAAGGCGCGCTGTTCGTGCTTGCGCAGGGCGTGGACTGGAACAGCGGCATCAAGAACGAACTGCACCTCACGTTCTACGTCGCCGAGGACAGCCGCGCGCTGCGCCGTCAGGTCGAGGTGTACCGGCAGACCCTGCTCGGCTGGCTCGGGGCGCTCGGCGGCGTGCTGCTGTTGCTGTTGTTCGCGGTGCTGCGCTGGAGCCTGGCGCCGCTGCGCAAGGTCGCGACCGATCTCACCCGCGTCGAGCGCGGCACCCAGGAGCAGCTCGGCCGCAATTATCCGGTCGAGTTGTCCGGCCTGACCGCCGGACTCAACAGCTTCATCGAGGTCGAGCGCGATCGCGTCAAGCGTTACCGCAACACGCTGTCCGATCTCGCGCACAGCCTGAAGACCCCGCTGGCGGTGATGCGCAGCCAGCTCGAAACCGGCAGCGACGGTGATGCGCTGCGCTGGACCGTGCTCGAACAGGTCGGCCGCATGGACGAGATCGTCGCCTACCAGCTGTCACGCGCGGCGACCTCAGGTCACCAGACGTTCGCGACGCCGCTGCTGCTCGAACCCTATGCCGAGGAGATCGTGCGCAGCCTGGAGAAGGTCTACGCGTCGAAATCGGTCCTGTGCGAATTCGAGATCGATCCGGCCGCGCGTTTCCACGGCGATCAGGGCGACCTCATGGAACTGCTCGGCAACCTGCTCGAGAACGCGTTCAAGTGGGCGCGCCGCCGGGTCCTCCTGAGCGTGATCCCGGTCATCGCCGGCGCGCAGCGTCGAGCCGGCCTCGATCTCGTCGTCGAGGACGACGGCCCCGGCATTTCCGAGGACAAGGTCGATCACCTGCTGCAGCGTGGAGTGCGCGGCGACGAACGCGTGCAGGGCCACGGCATCGGCCTCGCGATCGTGCAGGATATCCTCAAGGCCTATCACGGCGAGCTTGTCGTCGACCACTCGCCGACCCTCGGTGGCGCGCGCTTCGCGGCTCGGCTGGGCGTGCGCTGAGCTGCGGCAGCGCTGCGATCCGGCGCTGGCTAGAGTCCCATCCTTGGCATCTTCTCAAGGGCATCGAACCACGCGTGATGAACAATCGCTGCGCGCACGCGCACGCGAGCTTGCTTCAGTGCCCTGGCATCACTCGATTCGGTTGTTTCCGGATCTCGTGATCAACGGCAGCAAGTCGCCGGAGCTACTCGAACGCGAATGCTCGGCGATACTCGGCACGATCGCACTCGAAGGTCGCTCGGTGCTCGACATCGGCAGCTGGAACGGCTACTTCGCATTTGAAGCCAAGCGTGCCGGCGCCGCGCGCGTGATCGCTTCTGACAGTCTGTGCTGGCATCTGCCGCTGTTTCGCGGGCGCGAAACCTTCGACCTCGCGCGTGAGTGCCTGGATCTCGACATCGAAACCAAGGTGATCGGCCCGACCGAGCTGCCCGGCGATCTCACTCCTGTGGACGTCGTGCTATTCCTCGGCGTGTTCTATCACATGCACGATCCGATCGCGGTGCTCAAGAATGCGGCGAACGTCGTGCGCGACGTACTGGTCATCGAAACCCATCAGGACTTGTTGTCACTGGACAGACCGGGAATGGCTTTTTATCCGCGCGACACCTTGAGCGGCGACCATTCGAAACTGGTGGGGACCGAACCCGGAATGCGTGTTCGAGCTGCTCGAGAGCATTGGCTGGCCGCGCGTGTTCTACCAGCGCCATCCGGTGGTCGGCCCGTGTCGCGGTATCTATCACGCATTCCGTTCGGAGGAAGCGGCGAATCGATGCTTCAAGGCCGCGGTGGACAATGCGTCGATTTTCGACCTGAACTCGCAACACGCCCG
>JBIODY010000131.1:0-6691 GCA_044445505.1 Lysobacterales bacterium | reverse complement strand
TGCTGAAGGCCACGTTTCCGGCTGGCACGGTCAGCGGCGCGCCGAAGATCCGCGCTATCGAGATCATCCAGGAACTCGAGCCGCACAAGCGCAACATCTACGCCGGCGCGATCGGTTACGTCGCATGGAACGGCGACGCCGACACCGCGATCGCGATCCGCACTGCGGTGATTCAGGGTGGCCGCCTATACGTCCAGGCCGGCGGCGGCGTGGTTCACGATTCCGATCCGGGCAAGGAATGGGAGGAGACGATGAGCAAGGGGCGGGCGCTGTTTCGCGCGGTGGCGCAGGCGGCGGGAGGCTTGTGACGCACAAACCACGGTCTGTTCGATCTTCATTCCGTACCCTGTCGAGGACTTGCATGCCCATGTCATTCATTGTTTCCGAGGGTCGCCTGCGTCCGATCTGGCGCGCGTTGCTGTTCTTCATCCTCGTCATGCTCGTGCTGCCATGGCTGCTCAATCCGCTGCTGGGCCGCCTCTGGGATGCGATGCACCTCGAGGAAACGCTGAATGCAGCCACGACTGCGTTCGGAGAAGCGACGTTGTTCATCACGACGTTGATCGCGACGGCGATCTTCGCCCGCTATGAGCGCAAGCGCATCGACGGCTACGGTCTGCCGATCGGTCGCGCGTTCGGACCACGGACCTGGGAAGGCGTGGCCGCCGGCATCGCCATGGCCGCATTCGTTGCGGCCGGCATGCTGCTGATGGGTGGCATGCAGATCAGGGGATTTGCAACGACCGGCGCCGGGCTTGGAATATCCGCGCTTGCGTGGCTCGGTGCGAACATCGTCGTCGGCGTCGCCGAGGAATTCTGCTTCCGTTCCTATCTGTTGCAGACGCTCTGGAAGAGCGTGGGGTTCTGGCCGGCGGCGGCCGTGACGACCGCGATCTTCGTCGCACTCCACTATTTCTTCAAACCGGGCGAAAACATCCAGGATGTGATCACGTTGACCGGCTTGAGCTTGTTGCTGTGCTACACGGTGTTGCGCACCGGCACGCTCTGGTTCGCAGTGGGTCTCCACGTGGCTTTCGACTATATGCAGTTTTTTGTCATCGGCACGCCGAATGGCGGCCAGATCCCGGCAGGACGCATGCTGGATGTGGTCTTCCAGGGGCCGGAGTGGCTGACTGGCGGCACGCTGGGCACGGAGGCCAGCCTGCTGATGTACCCGGCCATCGCACTCCTGTGGGTTTACATTGTGTTTCGTTATCGCGCCGCGCCGGCTTGGCATCCCGATTCGACTACCTCGGTCGAATAGCGCGGATCAAGACCGCAGGCCGTATTCGCCAATGGCACCACGAACAATGCCGCCACGCATACGCATCGCTCGCATTGAGTTGGGCGGAGATCGGGCGCGCCTCGTTATACTCGCCGCCCGTTGTCCAGGTTTCCGGTTCGCAGTCATGTTGCTGATGATCGACAACTACGACTCATTCACCTTCAACCTCGTGCAGTATTTCGGCGAGCTCGGCGAGGACGTGCGCGTGATCCGCAACGATGCGATGACGCTCGACGCAGTGCGCGCGCTGCAGCCGCGGGCGATCGTGATCTCGCCCGGGCCGGGCACGCCGGACGAGGCCGGGGTGTCGCTGGAAATCATCGGCGAACTCGCTGCAACGTTGCCGATATTCGGGGTCTGTCTCGGCCATCAGGCGATCGGCCAGGCATTCGGCGGCAAGGTCGTGCGGGCGCGCGAGATCATGCATGGCAAGACGTCGATGATCCACCACGATGGCCGCAGCGTATTTCGCGATCTGCCCAATCCGTTCGAGGCGACGCGCTACCATTCGCTGGTAGTCCAGAAATCGTCGTTGCCCGCTTGCCTCGAAGTGTCCGCGTGGACGCTCGATGCGCAGGGTTCGATCGACGAGATCATGGGTCTTCGGCATCGGACGCTGCCGGTCGAAGGCGTGCAGTTCCATCCGGAGTCGATCCTGACCCAGCATGGACATGACTTGCTGCGCAATTTCCTGGCGCGCGGGTTGCCGCGCGCTGCTTGAATGCGCCGCTCTTCACCAGCATCATCGCCACCCAAACCCCTCGCGCATCCATGCGCTTGCGAGCCCGGTCTGCACATCCGCGTGCAGCCGTTCGCCGGCGCGCGACATGCCGCGCGAGATCCCGGCTCATCCCCGTGAAGGGGAGGGGCTTCGAGGCAGGTTCTCCCTTGAAGGGAGGGCTTCAAAGCGAGGCGATACGAGTGCCGATCACTCCGCAGGAAGCGCTCCAGCGCACCATCGAACATCGCGAGATCTTCCACGACGAGATGGTCGACCTGATGCGCCAGATCATGCGCGGCGAGGTCTCGCCGGCGTTGGTCGCGGCGATCGTATGCGGGTTGCGCGTGAAGAAGGAGACGATTGGCGAGATCACCGGTGCGGCGCGCGTGATGCGCGAACTCGCCGCCCGGGTCGATGTCGGCTCCCCGCCGAACTTCGTCGACATCGTAGGCACCGGCGGCGATGGAGCGCACAGTTTCAACATCTCGACCGCGGCGATGTTCGTCGCCGCCGCCGCGGGTGCGCGCGTCGCCAAGCACGGCAACCGCAGCGTGTCGTCGAAATCCGGCAGCGCCGACGTGCTCGAGGAACTCGGCGCGGTCATCGATCTCGATGCGGCGCAGGTCGCGCGTTGTTTCGCGGAAACCGGCATCGGCTTCATGTTCGCGCCGAACCACCATCCGGCGATGAAGGTCGTCGCGCCGGTGCGCAAGGAAATGGGCGTGCGCACGATCTTCAACATCCTCGGGCCGCTGACCAATCCGGCCGGTGCGCCGAATATCCTGATGGGCGTGTTCCATCCGGATCTGGTCGGCATCCAGGTTCGCGCGCTGCAGCAGCTCGGTGCGCGCCATGCGCTGGTGGTGTGGGGTCGCGACGGCATGGACGAGATCTCGCTCGGCGCGGCGACCATGGTCGGCGAACTGCGCGACGGCAATGTGCACGAATATGAGATCGAGCCCGAGGATTTCGGGTTGGTCATGGCGTCCAGTCGCAATCTGCGCGTCGCCAATGCTGCCGAATCGAAGGCCCTGCTGCTGGAAGCGCTCGGCAACACACCTGGCATCGCGCGCGACATCGTGTTGTTGAACGCGGGCGCGGCGTTGTATGCGGCCGATGTGACCGACTCGATTCGTGACGGCGTCGCGATGGCGCGCAAGGCCGTCGCCGGCGGCGCGGCGCTGGCGAAGATGGAAGCGTTCGTCGCCTTTACGCGGCAACTCGCCGGGTAGGAGCGCACGCTGTGCGCGATCTCGACATGCCATCACACACGCCATCGCGCACACGGTGCGCTCCTGCAGACCACCCGCCGACACATGAACGACATCCTCGAACGCATCCTCGCGCGCAAGGCCGATGAGATCGCGGCGCGCAGCGCCAACGTATCGCTGGCCGAACTGATCGCGCGGATCGCCGATCTTCCGCCGACGCGCGGCTTTGCAGCGGCGCTCGAAGCGAGGATCGAGGCCGGCGTGCCTGGCGTCATCGCCGAGGTCAAGAAGGCGAGTCCCTCCCGGGGCGTGATCCGCGCCGAGTTCGATCCGGCCGCGATCGCGCGCAGTTATGCAGCCGGCGGCGCTGCGTGCCTGTCGGTGCTGACCGATGCGGATTTCTTCCACGGCAGCGAGGCGCATCTCGAACAGGCGCGCGCAGCCTGCGCGCTACCGGTGCTGCGCAAGGATTTCACCATCGATGCATATCAGGTCCATGAGGCGCGCGCGATCGGCGCGGATTGCATCCTGTTGATCGTCGCGGCGCTCGACGACGGCGCATTGCTCGAGCTCGCCCTGCTGGCGGCCGAACTCGATCTGGATGTGCTCGTCGAAGTGCATGACGAAACCGAGCTCGAGCGCGCGCTGGACGTTCCGGCGCCAATGATAGGCATCAACAACCGCGACCTGCGCACGTTCGAAACGTCGCTCGACACGACGTTGCGACTGCGCGATCGCGTCGGCGCGGGCCGTCTTGTGGTTACCGAGAGCGGGATCCGCACGGCAGCCGATGTCGCGCGCATGCGCAATGCCGGCATCGGTGCGTTCCTGGTCGGCGAGGCGTTCATGCGCGCGGCAGATCCGGGTGCGGAATTGTCGCGACTGTTTTTCGCGCGCTAGGAATTACAAAAGTCGGTCGTGAGTTGGGCGTCGCTGTGACGAAAAGCGGCCCCCTTCCGCCCTCCGGGCACCTTCCCCCGCTGCGCAGGGGAAGGGAAAGCGGATTGCGACGGTACGTGCTGTTCCTTCCCCTGCGCAGCGGGGGAAGGTGCCGAAGGCGGAAGGAGGCGCTCTGCTCGGAGTGGACGATAAGTTCCAAACAGTGTGAAGCACCACACTAGTGCTTGGCGAGCACGACGATCGTCTTGCCGGCTACCGAGATCATGCCCTGCTCCTCGAGCTGCTTGAGCACGCGCCCGACCATTTCGCGCGAGCAGCCGACGATGCGGCTGATTTCCTGGCGCGAGATGCGGATCTGCTTGCCGCTGGGATGGGTCATTGCATCCGGTTCCTCGATGAGGTCAAGCAAAGTCTTGGCGACGCGGCCGGTGACATCCATGAAGGCGAGCCGGCTGACCTTGCGCGAGGTGTGCAGCAGGCGGTTCGTGAGCTGCTGGCCGATCGCGAACAGGATCTTCGGACATTCATCGCGCAACGGCCCTTCGAACAGGTTGAACATGCGCTCGTAGCCGATCTCGGCGAGTTCGCACGGGGTGCGTGTGCGCACCATCACCTCGCGGCGCGGGGTCTCGACGAACAGGCCCATCTCGCCGATGAACTCGCCGCGATTGAGGTAGGCGAGGATCAGTTCGCGGCCTTCCTCGTCCTCGGAAGACACGGTCAGCGAGCCATCAATGACGTAGTAGAGGATGTTCGCTGAATCGCCGGGCCGGATGATCGCGGTCTTGCTGGCGTAACGGCGGCGGTGACAGGCCGCGAGGAAGCGCTCCATCGCAGCGCGATCCGGGATCAGCATCGGGGGCGCCTGGACCCGGTTCACTTCGCGCGCCAGTGTGTAACGAAAATCGGCGATCTTGCCTTGTGCTTCCACGAAAGGCCCCTTCAATGTCCGCTCGCGATGGTGGTCGCGTCAGGCCGGAACGCATGGGCACCCATGCGTTTGCGAGCCCGGCTCGAGTGAACGTGGTCACAGTTTATTGCATATTGCCCGCGGCGTCGCGCCTTTGCCGACGCCGATCGCGCTGCGGTTTCATCGCGGTGCCGCATGGCCCATAATCCGCGCCCTCCAGATTGACGCCGTTTCCGAGGTACCCGCCGTGGTCAAACCGATTCCGCGCCTGCAACTGCAGGGTTTCAACAACCTGACCAAGGCGCTCAGTTTCAACATCTACGACATCTGCTATGCGGTGTCCGAGGATCAGCGTCAGCGCTATATCGAATACATCGACGACACCTACGACTCGGATCGCCTGACCCAGATCCTGACCGATGTCGCCAATATCATCGGCGCCAACATCCTGAACATCGCGCGCCAGGACTACGATCCGCAGGGCGCCTCGGTGACGATCCTGATCTCCGAGCACCCGGTGGTCGAAAAGCTCGGTAAGGACGTGATCTCGGACGCGGTCGTGGCGCACCTGGACAAGAGCCACATCACCGTGCACACCTATCCGGAGACCCATCCGCACAACGGCATCGCGACATTCCGCGCCGATATCGACGTCGCGACCTGCGGCGTGATCTCGCCGCTGCGCGCATTGAACTACCTGATCGACAGCTTCGAGTCCGACATCGTGACGATGGACTACCGCGTGCGCGGCTTCACGCGCGACGTGAAGGGCCGCAAGCACTACATCGACCACAAGATCAACTCGATCCAGGACTACCTGGCCAAGCACATCCGCACCAGGTACGAGATGTTCGACGTCAACGTCTACCAGGAAAACATCTTCCACACCAAGATGCACGTGAAGGACTTCGACCTCGACACCTACCTGTTCGAGGCGCAGGCCGACGATCTCTCGTTCAAGGAGCGCCAGCGCATCGAGCAGTTGCTGAAGCGCGAGATCGAGGAGTTGTTCCACGGCCGCAACCTGATGTGATGAAAAGCCGCCTCAAAGGCGGTTTTTCCCGGTCGGTCGACGTCGAATCCAGACTGGCGCAAAGCCAGTCCCGGGTGCGCTGACGAGGGATCGGCAAACCCGAGCTGGTTTACGTGTGCGCCCATGGGTGGCTTTTGCCCGACGGAGGTTCGACGGAGCCTGCGCTGTGCTGCCTTCAGTCGAGCAGCAGCCGGCCCAGTTCGGATGGCGTGGCGGCCACGGCACTCGCGCCGGCCTGCACCAGTTCGTCGCGGCTGCCGAAACCCCACAGCACGCCCATGCCGCGTACCTGGTTGGCGAGCGCGCCGTCGATATCGAAATGGCGGTCGCCGATCATGACGGCCTGTGCCGCGGGGCAGGCGAAATCGCGCAGGGCGTCCGCGATCAGGTTTGCCTTGTCGCTGTGCGCGCTGTCCGGGTGCGGACAATACAGGCGCTCGAACGCAGCGCCGAACGGCAATTGCGCCACGATCGGCGCAGCATGTCGTCGCGGTTTGCTGGTGACCACCAGCAACCGGTGTCCGGCATCGCGAAGTCGCGTGATCAGCGCCTCGATGCCAGGATAAATCGTGTGTTCACGCCAACCCAGGGCATCGAAACGCTCACTGTAGTAGTCGACGGCGGCCGCGGT
>JBIODY010000130.1:0-6706 GCA_044445505.1 Lysobacterales bacterium | reverse complement strand
GCGCGGCGAACCACGCGCATGGCGGCGCCGTGTTCACCCTGCGCTTGCCGCTGGACGCGTCTCACGGATGAAGCGCACGGATCGGGAAAACGGGATGAGCGGCTGTCTCAGCAACCACTCAAGGATGCGGCGATGCTGCGGATCAACCTGATCGCCTGGGACAACGGTGTCGGCCTCAGCCGCGACCTGGTCCTGCTCGGCGCCGCGCTGGCCGCGGCAGGGGCGTCCGTCACCTGCACCCGGCGCGGGCGGGGCGGCCTGCGCAAGCTCGCGCGTCCGCTCAAGGTCTACGTGCAGACGAAATGGCACGTGCTTCGGCATGGTTCGCGCGTGCCGCGCTTCGATCTCAACATCATGCTCGAACACGTGTGGCCGGAGTATCTGGGCTGGGCGCGCCACACTGCATTCATACCGAATCCGGAATGGTGCCAGGCATCCGATATCGCATTGCTGGATCGGGTCGCGATCGTGCTTGCGAAGACCCGCGAGACCGTGCGCATCTTCGCCGCGCGCGGTTGTCGCGCCGAATTCATCGGCTTCACCAGTGCGGACCGGCTCGATCGGGGCGTCGCGCGCACGCGTGCGTTCTTCCACCTCGCCGGGCGTAGCCAGAACAAGGGCACCGAAGCGCTGCTCGCGCTATGGCGAACGCATCCGCAGTGGCCGGCCCTGACCGTCGTGCAGAGTCCGCGCACCGCGCAGCCCGGCGCGCCGGCCGCAAACATCCGGCACATCATCGATTATCTTTCCGATGGCGATCTGAAGCGCCTGCAGAACGAGCACCGGTTTCATCTTTGTCCGTCGGAGACCGAAGGTTTCGGACACTACATCGTCGAAGCGATGAGCATCGGCGCGCTGGCGGTGACCGTCGATGCGACGCCGATGAACGAGCTGGTGCAGCCCGAGCGCGGCATGCTGGTCGCGGCAGCGCGCAGCGGAACGCAGAACCTCGCGACGACGCATTACTTCGACGCGGCGGCGATGGAGCGCGCGATCGTGCGCATGATCGCCATGGACGACACCGAACTCGATCGTCTTGGCTCCGCTGCGCGCGCCTGGTTCGAGACCAACCATGCGCAGTTCCCGCAGCGGCTGATGCCGGTGCTGCGTGCTTTCGAAGCGTCGTGATTCGGACGCCGCGCCGCGCGCGCGGCAAGCAGGTGATTGCTAGTAAATCCGCTGGCCGCGCCCGAGCAGCCACAGCTTGATGAACTTCTGGCGCACGTAGTTCGCCTCGACATACGCGTAGACCAGGCCGCGCCAGCCATCGAGGAAACCGCCGCGCAGCACATAGCCGCGCAGGAATCGCCAGAACGGATTGAACACGACGTTGGCGAGACGCGCCGGGCGCCCCTGCGCGTGCATGTGCTCGGCCATCAGGCGCGCGTAGCGCTCGAGGCGGGCGAGCTGGTCGGCCAATGAGCGATAGGCGTCGTGTTCCAGGTCGCCCTCCAGCGCGCCGACCGCGCCGTCGACGCTCGCATGCTCGTGGATCTCGCGTTCGCCGCGCCAGCCACCGCGGCGGCGGTCGAACAGGCGCAGGACCCGATCCGGATAGGCGTTGCCGTGGCGCAGGCCGGCGCCGAAATATTCGGTCAGGCGCGCGCAGCGATAGCCGGCGGCGTCGGCGAAGCCGTTGTCGCGCTCCCGCTCGATCGAGGCTCGCAAGCGCGCGCTCACGCGCTCGTCCGCATCCAGGCACAGCACCCAGTCGTGACCCGCCGCGTTGACGGCGAAATCCTTCTGTGCGCGATAGCCGGGGAACGCGTGCTCGATCACGCGCGCGCCCTTCGCGGTCGCGCGTTCGCGCGTGGCGTCGGTCGAACCTGAATCGACCACGACGATCTCGTCGCAGAACGCCAGCGAGTCGAGGCAGGCGTCGATGCGGTCGGCCTCGTCGAGGGTGATGACGCAGGCCGACAGGCGCGGGCGTTCGGGGGTCGCGGACATGAACGGATTCAGGCCAGGGCGGGCTCCTAGGGTAATCGAGCCGCGGCCGCGGATCGCGCTGCGCGCCGTTTCGGCATACCCGGTGGCGCGGCGACTGCGCTATCCTCGCTGTCTCTTTTTCGCAACGATGAGCGAGCCATGGCAGCGGGTGCGCGCGTGCTGGTGGTCGATGACGAGCCGGATATCCGGGCGACGATCCGCGACATCCTCGACGACGAGGGCTATGTCGTCGATGTCGCCGAATCGGCGGCCGCGGCGCGCGATGCGCGGCGACGCCAGCGCCCGGATGTGGTCCTGCTCGACATCTGGATGCCCGATCTCGACGGTATCAGCCTGCTGCGCGAATGGAACGAGCGCGGCGGGCTGCCGTGTCCGGTCATCATGATCAGTGGCCATGGCACGGTCGAGACCGCGGTCGAGGCGACGCGCCTGGGCGCCTGGGATTTTCTCGAGAAACCCATCTCGCTGGCGAAACTGCTGCTCGTGGTCGGCCATGCGCTGGAGGCCAGCCGCCTGCAGCGCGAGAACGAGGGCCTGCGTCGCCAACTTCCGGCGTCCACCGAACTGATCGGCTCCGGCAAGGCGACCCAGGCGTTGCGTGCGCAGGTCGAGAAACTTGCGGCGCATGACACCGGCGTACTCGTGCATGGCGAGCCGGGCACCGGCAAGGAAACGCTGGCGCGTGCGCTGCACGAACGCAGTGCACGCCGCGCCGGTCCGTTCGTGACCGTTGCGGCCGGGGCGATCGCGCGCGAGACCGCCGCGCTCGCGCTGTTCGGCGCCGAGGACGCGAACGGCGTGCAGCACGGCCTGATCGAGCAGGCCAACGGCGGCACGCTGTTCCTCGACGAGGTTGCCGATCTCGACCCGGAACTGCAGCTGCGCCTGTCCAGCGTGATCGAGCGGCGCAGCCTGATCCGCTGCGGCGGCCAGGAACCGGTCGCGATCGACGCGCGCATCGTCGCGGCGAGCGCGCAGGATCTGCAGGCGCTGGTCGCGGCCGGCAGGTTTCGCGAGGAGCTTTTCTACCAGTTGAAGGTGGTGCCGATCGCGGTGCCGCCGCTGCGCGAGCGCGGCGACGACATCCCGGAATTGCTGCGGTATCACGCGGACTGGTTCGCGAACCGCGACCAGCTGCCCTACCGCAACTTTCCGGTCGCGGTGCAGAACCGCCTGCGCCACTATGCCTGGCCCGGCAACCTGCGCGAGCTGCGCAACCTGGTGCAGCGCCTGCTCGTGCTCGGTAGTGGGCACGATGTCGGCCTCGACGAGGTCGAATTCGCGCTCGGCAGCGCGTCCGCCGCATTGCCGGTCATCGCGATGCATGCGCCGGGAGTCGATTTCTCGTTGCCGCTGCGCGAGGCGCGCGAGCAGTTCGAGCGTGCGTATCTGCTGCACCAGCTGGGTGAAGCCGGCGGCAGCGTCGGCAAGCTGGCCAAGGCGGTCGGCATGGAACGCACCCACCTGTACCGCAAGCTGAAGGATCTCGGCATCGATCCGCGCGGCGAGCGCGACCCCTGAACCATGCGCCGGCGTCGCGGAACTTCCCTGTCATGCCCGGGTCACAGGTTCGGGCTTTATCTTCATTCACTCCCTTTGAGGCGTCGTTCCGACCACGGGCGACGCCTTTTTCATGTGCGCTGCGAGCGACTGATCCAGTGAGGATATCCATGCAACTCGATGGCAAGGTGGCAATCGTGACCGGCGCGGCCAGCGGCATCGGCCGGCGTATCGCCGAGGTGTATGCGCAGCACGGCGCCGCAGTCGCGATCGCGGACCAGAACGCCGATGGCGCGAACGCGGTGGCGCAGGCGCTGCTCGACCAGGGCGCGCGCGCGGTCGGGATCGCGATGGACGTGACCTCCGAGGCGGCGGTCGACGACGGTGTCGCGGCGGCAATCGGGCAACTCGGCCGCGTCGATATCCTGGTCTCGAACGCCGGCATCCAGATCGTGAATCCGATCGACAAGTTCTCGTATGCGGACTGGAAGAGGTTGATGGCGATCCATGTCGACGGCGCGTTCCTGACCACGCGCGCCTGCCTGCGCCACATGTACGCGCGCGACGGCGGCGGCGCGATCATCTACATGGGCTCGGTGCATTCCAAGGAAGCCTCGAAACTCAAGGCGCCGTACGTGGCCGCCAAGCACGCGCTGATCGGCCTCGCCAAGGTCGTGGCCAAGGAAGGTGCCGAACACGGCGTGCGCGCGAACGTGATCTGCCCGGGCTTCGTGCGCACGCCGCTGGTCGAGAAGCAGATCCCGGAACAGGCGAAAACCTTCGGGATTTCCGAGGACGAGGTAGTCAGTAAGATCATGCTGAAAGACACCGTCGACGGCGAATTCACGACCGTCGATGATGTCGCCGCGTGCGCGCTGTTCTTCGCCGGCTTCGAGACCAATGCGCTGACCGGCCAAAGCCTGATCGTCAGCCACGGCTGGCACATGCAGTAGCGCCGAGCGCCGACGCAAACGGACGTAAAGCCTGCTGCGCGCGTTCGCGAAGCGCGCGATGATGATGCATGGACCCGGATTTCATCGCCCGCCTGCGCGCGCAACTCGGCGGCCCGCGCGATGGTGCGTTGCTGCGTTTCTCGCTGGGTCAGGCCTTGCTCGCGCACGGCGATGCGGCCGGTGCGGCCGCCGCCTTGCGCGAGGCGGTGGCGTTCGACGCGGAGTACTCGGCGGCGTGGAAGCTGCTCGGCCGTGCGCTCGATGCGAGCGGTGAACGCGCCGATGCGATCGCCGCGTTCGAGCAGGGCATCGAGGTCGCGCACCGGCGCGGCGACAGCCAGGCCGAGAAGGAAATGCGTGTGTTCCTGCGTCGCCTGCACAAACCGGCCTGAGAATGGCCGCGCCGCGAAGAAGCGTTACGGAGCGTCGATCAGGTCGGCGCGTTCCGCGAGTCGAGCGCGCAGGCGTTTGATTTCGTGGAGCCGCGTGCGGACATGTGCCGGACGCGAGCGAGTCTGATCAAGCTCCGGATGAGCTTAATCAGACCTCGGGCGCGTTCGCCGGGAATCTCTTGTAGGTCCACTGATACTGCGCGAACGCGAGGCGCACGCAGTCCTCGACGCCGCGGTTGAGTGCCGCGCATGCGACCCCGAGATCAGGGTCGGCGACGTGCGGCGGCGCGGGCAGGAAATGCAGCCGGAAGCCGCGCCCGCGCGGCAGGCGTTCGACGCAGCCGAAGAGCACGTTCGCGCCGGTGCGCGCGGCGAGACGCGGCAGCAGCACCATCGTCGACGCAGGCACGCCGAAGAACGGCGCCAGCACGCCTTCGCCCTGCTTCGGTTGCTGGTCCGGCAGGATGCCGACCACGCCACCGGCGGCGAGTCGCCGATACAAGCTGCGCACGCCGGCGCCCTGTGCACGTACCTGCTCGACCGGCAGCGCGCCGCGCGCCTTCACCAGCAGGGGTTCGAGCGCGGCGTGGCGCGGTGCCCGGTACAGGATCGTGAGCGGCGTCTGCGCGGCGAGCCAGTAATTGAGCAGTTCCCAACAACCCAGGTGCGGCGCGGCGACGATCAGGCCGCGGCCCTGCGCCAGCGCCGCGTCGAACAAGTCCCGGCCGCGTACTTCGCGGATCAGCGCCAGTGCGACCTGCGGGGGATTGCCCCAGATTTTCGCGATTTCGACCAGCGCCTTGCCGGTCTCCGCAAGGGTGGCACGCGCAAGCCGATGTCTGGTTTCGGCGCTCTCTTGCGTTAATACCTGGAACAGGTTGCGTTCCGCGATGTGGCGCGCGCGTCCCCTGCACAACCAGAACAGCTGCCCGAGGCCGCTGCCGAACGCATGCAGCGCCGGCAGCGGCAGGCGACCGAACAGACGCAGGCTGGCATGCAGCAGTCGCGCCGACCAGGAAGATGGGGGTGAGGGCATGGTGGCGCCGATTCTATCGGGCGCGGTTGCGGCAGGCGCGATCGCCAAGGCGAGGGTCGCCTCGTCGATTCGCGCATTGACCCCTGACGGCGCTCGCGGCGACGATGCGCTCCCGCGTTGCGGAGAGCCGCATGATCGCCCTGATCCAGCGCGTCAGCGAAGCGCGCGTCGAAGTCGGTGCCGAGACCGTCGGCGCGATCGGTCCGGGTCTGCTTGCGCTGGTGGCGGTGCAGCCCGGCGACGGCGGGGCGCAGGCGCAGCGCCTGCTCGAGCGCATGCTTGGTTATCGCGTGTTCGCGGATGCCCAGGGGCGCATGAACCGCTCGCTGGCCGACACCGGCGGCGGTCTGTTGCTGGTCTCGCAGTTCACCCTCGCCGCGGATACGCAATCGGGCATGCGGCCGGGTTTCTCCACTGCGGCGACGCCGGTCGAGGCCGAACGCTGGTTCAACCGCTTGCTCGAGCTTGCGCGTGGCCGCCATCCGGGGGTGGAAACCGGCCGTTTCGGCGCCCATATGAGGGTGCATCTCGTCAACGATGGCCCGGTCACGTTCTGGCTCGAGGCCAGGTGAGCGGTCGCGCAACGGCAGCGGCCCGCCGCCGCGCGTTGCAGAAAGTCACGATGCGACGACAGCACGCGAGCCGCAGGAGCGGCGCGGAGTGCCTCCGCAACAAGGGCGTGCCCAGCCGCTCTTGACGCGGCTCCTATACTTTTATTCCTTTGCCGTACACACCTTCCGGAACCGACATGGCCGCAGCGCACAACCAGGAGCAACAGCAGTCCGAGATCAAGACCCTGATCATCAAGGGCAAGGAGCAGGGCTACCTGACCTACGCCGAAGTCAACGATCACCTGCCCGACGACATCGTCGATC
>JBIODY010000129.1:0-6806 GCA_044445505.1 Lysobacterales bacterium | reverse complement strand
GCAGCGCGGTGTCGATCGATTCGCCGCCGCGCACGACGCGCTCCTGGGTGAGGCGCAGTTCTTGCGCGATGCGCTCCCATTCCGGCACCTGCGGCGTCGGCTTCACCCGTTCGAGCTGGTCGCGGAACGCCTTCGCGTGGGGATCGTCCGCGAGTTCCGGGTCCTGCCAGGCGCTGCGCCGCGGCGGCAGGTCGCCGCTGAGCTCGTGGAAACGCAACTGCTGCTGCGGTTGCGAAAGAAATTCGATCAGCAGCCAGGCTTCCCGCGGGTGCGGCGAGTCGCGAAATACGACCAGGCTGCTGCCGCCGCCGATCGCCGCGCCGGGGCCGCCCGGGCCGGGCAGCGGAGCCGTGCCCCATTCGTCCTGCAGGCGCGCCGGCAGGCGATGCTTGAACTCGTCGACGTTCCACGGGCCGCTGATGTAGAACGCAAAAAAGCCGTTCGCGAACTCGTCCCAGACGTTGGAGATCTGCGTGTCGCTCATCGGCGGCGCCCAGGCCTGGCGGAACATGTCGATGTAGAACGCGAATGCGCGGCGGAATCCCGCACTCTCGAAATTGCCGCGCGTGTCGTTGTCCTTCAGCAGCGGATCGGGCTCCTGCACGGCGAGATTCAGCAGCGGCTCGAATTCGTTGAGCGGCAGCAGGATCGAATACCGGTCCGGTCCGGCCTTCGCCTTGACCGCGGCGAGCTGGCGCCGCCATTCGGCCCAGTCGCGCGGCGGCGCCGGAAATCCGGCGTCCCTGAGCAGGTCCTTGCGATAGAACAGCAGGCGCGTGTCGACATACCACGGCACGCCGTACAACTGCCCGCCGATGACGTTGGTGTCCCAGATGCCGGCGAAATAGTCGTCGCGGTGCACGACGGCGGATGTATCGACCTGCGCCTGCAGCGGTTGCAACGCGCCGAGCGCCGCGAGTTCGGGAATCCAGGTGTTGCCGAGCTGGCCGATGTCCGGCAGCGCGTCGCCGGCGAACGCGGTGAGCAGCTTCTCGTGTGCGGCGGTCAGCGGCCATTGCTGCAGGTCGATGCGGATCGTCGGATGCCTGGCCTCGAACTCGCGCAGCAGCGGCTGCACGACCTCGCCCTCGTGGCCGATGGTCCAGAACGTGATCACGCTGACGCCGGTGCCGGGTTTCGCACATGCCCCGAGCAGCAGCATGCCGATCGCGCAGGCGAACCCGCGATCGCCCGGCCGCATCTTCATCGTGCCGCGCCCTCGGCCGCGGTCTTCGCCGGCACCGGCTCGTCCAGCCAGCCGCCCTTGAATCCGGCGCGATCGAGACCCTTGCGGACATACGGGTTCCGGCGCATGACCTTCCAGACGAAATCGTTGCGGTAGTTCGCGATCATCGCGAGGATCGGCCCCTGGTCGATACCGATGTAGTCGCTGGCGACCCAGCCGAAGCCCGGCACCAGATGGCCGGTCTTGAGTGGAATGTCGTAGCTGAAGCTCGGATTGAATGCGTCGAGGAAACCGTACTTCGAATAGATCTCCTTGCCGTAACGCGTATACATCTCCTCGATCGCGGGAATCACGATTTCCGGCGCGAACGGCAGCGAGGCCGCCGCTGCGGTCGGCGCGATCGTGCCGTCGTCGAACGCATCCGCGAGACCCGCACCGCGTGCCGAGTAGTGGCGGAACTCGCGCAGGCCGCCTTCGTAGTCGAGGTTCGCGCCCTGCGGTCCATCGCTCGCGGTCAGGCCCCAGACGTTCTGGCCGTAGAGTTTCCAGCCCATCGGGTTCGCGATCGCGTACGCGCGCTGCGCGTAGGTCGCGCGCCGGCTGTTCTCGAAATAGTCGAAGCCGTGCTCGCGCATGTACGCGTCGCGAATGCCGCGAAAGTCGACCCAGACATGCGAATACTGATGTCCGAGCGACGGCGCGAAGGCGAGATATTCCTGGTTCTCGAACGTGCCCCAGGCGCGCGAGTAGGTCTTCGTCCACGCAGCCCAGGCATCATTGCCGACCCCCTGGGTCGGTGAACCCAGCGCGAGGATGTAGATCAGCATGCCTTCGTTGTAACCCTCCCAGTCGAATGGCAGGTAGCCCGTTTCCGGATACCAGCCCATCGCGATCAGCGGCGGGCGCACCTGCATCCACGGCCATTCGACGCGGCGGTAGATCGTGTCGGCGAGCTGGCGGATTTCCTTTTCCTGCGCGTTGTCCTGGTCGAAATACGATTGCGCGAACAGCACACCGCCGAGCAGCAGCGCGGTATCGACCGAGGACAGCTCGACCCAGTCCGCGTAGCGAGCGCCACTCTTCAGATCGAGGAAGTGGTAGAAGAAGCCGTGGTAGCCGGCCATGCCCTCCTTGCGCGATCCCTGCGGCAGGCCTTCGAGCGTGCGCAAGGTCAGCGCAGTGCGTTCCACGGCCTGTTCGCGCGTGATGTAGTGGCGCTCGACGCCGATGCCGTACGCAGTCAGGCCAAAGCCGATCGCGGCGATGCTCGAGAACGGCTCGCTGTACGGATAGCGATCCGGGATCAGGCCGCTGTCCGGCATCGCGGTGTCCCAGAAATAATCGAACGTGCGCTTTTCGAGATCGTCGAACAGCGGTGTCAGCGGCGGGTGCAGCAGCGGGGTGACGGTCGCGCGCGGAGCGTCGGTGTCCGTGTGCCGGCACGCGCAGAGCGCCAGGGCGAGCAGGGCACACAGCCAGAACGGATAGGCCGGGTTCTTTCGTAGCATCATGTTTCGATCGCTGCAACAGTCCTGGCGGATGCGTACCGCCGGAAGGGTTCCTCGTTGACCGTGTCGCAACGCAACTCGTTCCCGCCGCCGGCAACGCGCACGCGTGCCCTCACGGCGCAGGCGCCTTGCAGTAGCGTTCGATGAACGCCTCGTGATCCGGCATCGTATCCACACAATTGTCGATCACCTTGCGCACGCCGTTCACCAGGGCACCCAATTCCTGACCGGAAATCTGGTCGACCACCGGATGATAGTGCTGCGGCAGGATGCGCTGGCCGAGCAGCACCTGCACCCAGCTCGTGACCGCGAACATTTCCTCGCCCTCGCGGAAGAAGCGGCCGCTGTCCCGGAACAGGCGGATGTTGTCCTGCAGGGATTCCGGGATGCTCATCGTGCGGCAGTAGTCCCAGAAAGGCGTGTCGTCGCGCTCGGTCGCGTGGTAATGGAGGATCAGGAAATCGCGGATGCGCTCGAACTCGAAGATCGATTGCGCGTTGAAACGGTCGATCAGCACCGGGCTGAAATCGCGCTCGGGAAACAGGTTCATCAGGCGTGCGATGGCGGACTGGATCCAGTAGATGCTGGTCGATTCCAGCGGTTCGAGAAATCCGCTCGACAAGCCGATCGCGACGACATTCCTGTTCCAGAACTTCTTGCGCCGGCCGGTGACGAATTTCAGCTGACGCGGCTCGTTAAGCGGGCGGCCGGCGAGATTCTTCAGCAGCGTGGCGGTCGCCTCGTCATCGCTGATGTATTTGCTCGAGTACACGTAACCGTCGCCAGTGCGGTGCTGCAACGGAATGCGCCACTGCCAGCCGGCTTCATGCGCGGTCGCGCGGGTGTAGGGCGTCGCTGGCCCGACCTTTTCGCCGGATACCGCCATCGCGCGATCGCAGGGCAGCCAGTGCGACCAGTCCTCGTAGCCGGTATGCAGCGCCTGCTCGATCAACAGCCCGCGAAAGCCGGAGCAATCGACGAACAGGTCGCCATGCACCTTCTCGCCGCTGTCGAGCACGACTGCGTCGACGAAGCCGTCCGGATCGCGCAACAGCGTGCCGACGATCTTGCCTTCGGTACGCACGACGCCGCGCGCCTCGGCGTAACCGCGCAGGTACAGCGCGTACAGCCCGGCATCGAAGTGGTACGCGTAGGCGACGTTCGCCAATGGCGAGGTCGGCGGTACGTCGCTGGCCGACGCCATGAATTTGCCGCGCATCGCCGCGACGGTATTCAGCGAGTAGGCGCCGATGTCGGCGGCATTGCCTTCGAGGAACAGCTTCAACCAGTACTGGTGGAACGGCAACAGGCCGTAGTCGTGACCGATGGTGCCGAAACCGTGCACATACGAATCGCCGATGCGCGCCCAGTTGTCGAAGCGGATGCCGAGCTTGAACGTGCCCTGGGTCTTCCTGACGAAATCGATCTCGTCGAATTCCAGCACGTTGTTGAAGCGCTTAAGGTGCGGAACCGTCGCCTCACCGACGCCGACCGTGCGGATTTCCTCGGATTCGATCACCCGCACTGCATAATCGCGGCCGAGGATCTTCGAACACGCCGCCGCGGTCATCCAGCCGGCGGTGCCGCCGCCGACGATCACGATGTTCCTGATGCGGTTGTCGGTCATGGCGTTCCGGTCCGGAGCATGACAAGGCCCGCACAGCGGGCCTTGTCATGGGGCGTTTCCCGCGACGGTCTCAGAAGCGGAAGCCAGCGGTCACTTTCATGGTGCGCGACACGCCGGTGATGTTGCCGTCGGTGATGTAGCTCGAGTAGACGTCGCGCAGGATCGCATTGCCGGATGTGGCATAGTCGGAATAGTTCTTGAAGTTGAATACATTGAGGAAATCGAAGCGCACGAACAAGATCACCCCCGCGCTCATGTCGAAATCCTTGGTCGCTTGCAGGTCGATGTCGCGGTAGCCGAAGACCTTGCCGCCGAAGGCGAAGGTCTGGCCTTCCGGCGTCGCCGCGAACGGCGTGCAGTGGCTGCCGGTCGGGAAGTACGCATCGCCCGCGATGTAGCAGGCGAACTGGTTGTGCGGAATCGGCGTCGCCAGGGTCAGCTTGCCGGAGAAAATGAAACCCGCCGGGCCGTCGATCGAGCCGGTCGCGACGAAGCGGTGCTTCGCCGCGGCATTGGAATCGATGAACGGGTACTGGTGGATGGTTGCTTCGTCGAATGCGTAGTGTTCGTTGATATCGCGGTTCTGCGATCCCTTGGTATAGGTGTAGGCGAGCGTCGCGCCCCAGCCCGATTCCTTCGTGTACGGCTTGTCGGCCGACAGCAGCAGCTGCGTGGTGCGCGTCTCGATGCCGTTGTTGCCGATGATCAGATTGCCGAATCCGGGTACGCCGTTGCCCCACGGCTGGCCGCCGTTCATCCAGAACGCACCGTTCGGATAGCGGTTGCCGAGCGTGAACACGAAACCGTTCTTGCTGACGATGCGCGCGACCGCGGCGCTGGTGTTCCAGTCGGAGACCTTGTTGCGCATGCCGAGGCTGAACTGGTCCGAGTACGGCACCTTCAGGTTGTTGTTGATCAGGTCGACCTCGCTGCCGGCATTGCTGGCCCCGACCAGTGCCTGCAGGTTCGGCAGCCCGTTGAGGAAATTCGGATCCCAGTCGAAGCACGGCGTGTTGTCGTGCTGGCAGGCGCCGGTGATCGGATCGCGGAAAAACACGTTGAACTGAGGCAACGTGGACTTGGTCTGCTCGAGCTGCAGGTAGTCGAACAGGTCGCGGTCGTAGGCGCGTCCGGCGCCGCCGAAGATCACATGCTCTTCGTCGGCGTTGAGGTCGTACGAGAAGCCGAGGCGCGGTTGCCATTCGCCCTTGTATGCGCTGCGGTTGTGGCCGTTGCTGATGTAGTCGTTGACGTTGACGCCACCGAGCGCGAGCGCCTGCGCATAGGTCTGGCCGGCCGGCGCAGTCGGATCCGGATTCGGGCCATTCAGTGCGGCGACCACGTTCGCCGGCGTGACGTAGTTGAGATAGGTCGGATTGTCCTCGTAGTCCCAGCGCACGCCGAGGTTCAGGGTCAGCTTGTCGTTGACCGCCCAGTCGTCCTGCAGATAGAGGCCGAACTGCTTGGCCTTGGACCGCGCGATCGGGTTCAGGCCGGGCACCGGGTTGGTGAAGAACGCCTTGTACGGGATCGGGTCGGTGCCGTCCGCGGTGACGTTGTAGAAGAACTGCGGGTTGATGTCCTCGGCATCCTGCGCGGTCAGTTCGATCTTCTTGAACTTGAAGCCGGTCTTGACCGTGTGATCGCCCATCCAGTTGAGGTCGCTGAACGTCAGGTTGTCCTGGATCGCCGGGCCTTTCTGGCCCTTGTTTTGCGTCGCCAGCGGTGACGCCGCCGCGGTGTTGACGATCAGGTTGTCATCGCCCGTATTCGGCGGGTTGTACGTATAGGACGCTCCATTGCCGACATTCAGCGCGGTCGGCGCATTGAACGTCTTCTCGTGCGTGAACAGCAGTTCGTTGAACCAGCTGTCCGCGCTGTGCTGCCAGCGGGCGTCGATGCGCGTGTCGTTGTTCTTGACCGTGACGCTCGCCGAGCGTGCCTGCGAGGTGCCGATATTGTCGGCCTGGTCTTCCTTGCGCACTTTCGCGCTGAACTCGATGCGGTCGCGGTCGGAAAGCTCCCAGTCGAGTTTGCCGAAGTACAGGTCCTCATTGAATGGAATGTCGGCAGGTCCGAATTGCGCGGCGACACCCGGCGGCAGCTGATCGTTGTGGCCGGACACGCCAGGCACGACCGTGATCGGCGTATCGAAGCGCTTCGCCTCGTAGGTGAAGAAGAAGTGCAGCGTGTCCTGGATGATCGGGCCGCCGAGCGCGACGCCGTATTCCTTCTCCTGCGACGGCGTCTGCTTGTGCGCTGCCAGCTCCGAAGGCGTCTTCGCGCGCCAGTCCTGGTCGGTGTAGGTCTGGAACGCCTCGCCGTGGAATTCGTTGGTGCCGGACTTGGTTTCGGCGGTGACCGCCGCGCTCGAGATCTGGTCGTATTCGGCCTTGTAATTCGAGGTGATGACCTTGTACTCGCCGATCGCGAGCTGCGGGAACGGGTTGCCCTGGCTGTTGAACTGGCCGCTGACGCCGCCTTC
>JBIODY010000128.1:0-6836 GCA_044445505.1 Lysobacterales bacterium | reverse complement strand
GCCGCATGCGTCGCGATGTTCTCGACCAATTCGAGGTCGAGCTCGGTCACCGGCGGTCCGGGACTGCGACTGTCCACATAGATCACTCCGGTCGAGCCACCCGGCATCCGCAGTGGTACGCAGACGAGGCCGCGGATGCCGCCGAGGCGCACGCTCGGCCGCACGCCGAGCCACGGCGATTCGGTGGTGTCGCAGCACACCACCGACTCGCCGCTGGACAGCGCGCGCTCGACGGCCGTCGCGCTGCCGGCGAAGTGGTTGCCGGCGATGTCGCTGGCGCGCAGCCCGCGGCTGGCACGCACGCGTAAGCGTTCGCCGGCAGCGGCGTACAGCACGAAGCCGCGTTCGAGGCCGGAAAGCTGCAGCATGACGTCGAGCGTTTGCATGATCAGCGTGCTCATGCCGAGGCTTGGCTGCAATTGCGCCGACAGCGCGCGCGAGACCGCGCGACGGCTCAGTCCCGCGGCGCGGTGGGCGACGGCGGTCTCCTCATCGAGCGGCTCGAACGAGCAGTGCACGTCGCCGATCGAGAACCAGGTCGATGCGCTGAATCCGGCGCCGAGCACGAGGTGGCCATCGACGCGCAATCCGTTCTTGCTGCCGGTGTCGTGCAGATGCCAGTCGTTCGCGCGGCCCTCGATCTCGGCGTGGAAGCGCGAGACCGACGGATGTTCGATGCGCACCTCGCAGTCGCCACCGCGGCCGATGCGGTAGTTGGTGTCGTCGTCGAGCAGTCGCACCAACGCGGCGCTGTCCGGCGGATAGGCGGTCAGGCAGGCCGGCACGGCGTCGAAGTCACTCTGCGCAAGTCAACAGGCTGAAGCGCAAGGTCTGCGCCAGGCTTTCCAGCTCGCCCGCATCGTTGGTCACGTCGTGCTGCGCGCGCCACAGGTTCGCGATGTCGACGCCCGCGTGCGCCTCGATCGTGGCGATGAACTGGTCCACGGGCGCGAGTGCATGCGAGCAGCCGATGATCGGAATCAGCAACGCGGCCTCGATCTCGACGACCAGGCCGACCAGGTCGAGACGCAGCACGTCACTGAGGATCGCAGTAACCAGGCGCCCGCTGAGCGCGAGAGCCTTGCCGCTCGCGACCGCCAGCGGGACCCGGCTGTCCGCGGCGATCACGAACTGCGAGAACGCGCCGCCGCGTCCGCGCGCGCGCGTGCTGCCGCTGCGCACGTCCTCGGTGACGTCGTCGAAGGCGCCGCCGACCGGCGCCTTGAGCAGCCGGTAGAGGCTGTGCGGTTCGTAGACCAGATCGGCGGTATGCACCTCGATCTGGTAGGTGTTGCGGAACGACAGCGCTTGCGAAATATTGTCACCGTTGTCGAAACCGCTGCCGAACAGCCAGCCCGTGCCCGGAGGTTCGACGGTCACCATCATCGGGAACCTCGGATCGACGGCCAGTCCGGCCGGCAGGCGCTGGTTCACCGCCACCGGGTCGACGAGTTCGGCGGTCAGGTTGAGGCTGTCGACGCTCAGGCCGAGTGGCGTGTCGAAGGTGATCGTGACCTCGGCATCGTAGGTCGTGCCGTTGTCGTCGGTCAGCGCGATCGTCGCGTGCGCGGTGTCGCCGACGATCTCGACGACGACCTGACCCCACGCCGCGGGCGCCGCCAGCAGCGGCAGTGCGAGCAGCGCGAGCTTGAGCCAACGCTCCGGTCGAATGGTCATGTGGCCCCCTGTCGAACCATGCAAGAGGACAAGCACGGATCGTGCCTACGAATCTAGCGCGCGCAAGGCTCGGCGCCTAGCCTGAAACGCCTGTACCGGGCCATTTGAGGGATTTTCCCTGCCTTCAGCGAGGGGAATGACGGCGTGCCGTGCCGCCCGGACCGCGGCGCCGACCGCTATCGTCGCTGCACGGTAGCCTTGGCCGCCGTTCCGAGCCCCATCTGCGCTGACAGTTCCATGTCTGCCAGCGACCGCCAGGTGAACGCATGACCGATCCGACCGACGACGAGGCGCGCCGCAACGAGCGCCGGCGCCGCATCGCGGCCGAGCTGATCCGGCTGGAAATGCACAACCGCCAGCGCGTGCGCTTCAGTGAAGCGCTGCGCGAGGCGGCCCGCCGGGACAGCGGGGATGGCAAGGATGGCAAGGACGGCAAGGACGCCGAGGATGTCGAGGATGCCGGGTGGCCACCGGAACCGAAACCGGAATAAGCGGCGGCACGCCTCCGGGACCGCGAGCCCGCAGCGCGCGGACGCCGGCCGATCAACCCGGCGGGCGCTGCTTGAGCCCGCTCTTCCACGCGTACACCGCGGCCTGGGTGCGGTCGCTGACGTTGAGCTTGCCGAGCACGTTGCTGACATGGGTCTTGACCGTCTTCTCGCCGATGCCGAGGCGCTCGGCGATCTGCAGGTTGCTGAGGCCCTCGGCCATCAGGGTCAGCACTTCGCGTTCGCGCTGGCTGAGCGATTCCAGCACTGCACTCCCGGGCTCCGCGCCGCGGCGCAGCGCTTCCATGATCTTCGCGGCGACGCGCGGGTGCAGCACCGCCTCGCCGCGCGCGGCCTTGCGCAGGCAGTCGGCAAGCGCGTCGGCGTCGACGTCCTTCAACAGGCAGGACAGCGCACCGGCCTGGACCGCAGATACGATCTGCCGCGCGTCCTCGAACGAGGTCAGCAACACGACCTGGGTCGCGGGGCTCGCCTCGCGGATCGCGCGCGTCGCCTCGATGCCGCCGCCCGGCATGACCAGATCGACCAGTGCAACATGCGGCCGGTGTTCGGCGCACAGTCGCGTTGCACCGGCGGCGTCCTCGGCTTCACCGACGATCGCCAGGTCCGCGTGGGTTTCCAGGAATGCGCGGATGCCCTGGCGGACCAGCACATGGTCGTCGGCGATGACGATGCGGATCGGTGGATTCACGTCGGGTTCTCCGCGAGGAAACTGATGGCGACGCGCGAGCCGAGGCCGGGCAGCGCATCGAATTCGAAACGTCCGGCGGACAGCACCTGCGCGCGCTCGCGCATGTTGCGCAAGCCCATGCCGGATACGGCTTCGTCCGGCGGACCGCGGCCATTATCGGCGATCGTGAGGCGTACGCGTTCCGCCTCGCGGCGGAGCGCGATATCGACCTGGGTCGCGCCGCTGTGGCGCAGCACGTTCGACAGGGCTTCATCGAGAATCCGCAGCAGCGATTCCTCGATCGGCGCGGCGAGCGGCGGCACGTCGTCGAGTTCGAAGCGCAGCGCGATCCCGCTGGTATGCGACCACTCGTTCGCGCGCGTGCGCACGCGCTCGGCGAACGGCAGCTCCGCATCCGAGGCGCGCATCTCGTCGAGGATCTGCGCGAGTTCCTGCTGGATCTGCTGGATCAGGCGCTGCGCCGGCTCCAGCCGCTCCGCACCCGGGACGTCGGCGAGTACACGCCGCGCGGTCGCGAGTTGCAGGTTCAATGCGAACGCCTTCTGCTTGACCGTGTCGTGCAGGTCGCGGGCGAGGCGCTGGCGCTCGGCCAGCGTCGCCAGTTGCGCGCGCGTGCGCAACAGGCCCTTCAGATCGAGGGCCATGCGATCGAGCAGCGAGGAAAGGCCGCCGAGTTCGTCGCGCGAACGGTCGCCGATGCGACCCGAGAAGTCGCCGCGGCTCCACGCGGTGGCCGCGCGCGCGATCCGGTTCAGGCGGCGCGTGACCCACGCCGCGAGAAAGATCGACGAGGCGAGGCCGAACACGACCAGAAACCCGAATACGGTCGGCGATTCGAAACTCGAATCGAACAGCAGTCGCCGCCACGGCGGCGGCACGCGCAGTTCGACGAACAGCAGGCCAAGCAGTTCACCACTCGCGTTGCGCAGCGGCGCCAGCGCGCGACGGATCGCGTATGGACTCTCACTGCCGGGCAGCGCGAGCGCGCCCGCGGTCGCGCGCGCGATTTCGTCAGCCGTCGGCAGCGCGGCGTTCCAGTGGCCGTCGCCGTGCGAGCGCGCGAGTTCGCGCCCATCGGGGGCGAGGATCGCCGCTGCCAGTGGCGCGTCGGTGAGTTCGAGCAGCACGTAGGACTGGTCCGGGGTCAACCCGCCGCGCGGCTGCTGCAGGCGCAGAACCCAAGCATCCAGCCACATGCCGAGCGCTGCGTCGTCCGTGCCGGTACCGCGCAGATGCGGCCATTGCGCGGCGAGTTCGCCGGCACCGCGCTCGGCGGAACGGTCGAGGCTGCCTTTGGCCAAGCCGGCCGTGAACTGATGGAACTCATAGACCAGGATCGCCGACTCGACCACGACCAGGGTCGGCAGCGACAGCAACACGTAGAACAGCGCGAGCTTGGATACCAGGCCGCGCAACTGCGGGCGGAGAACGGTCATCAGGCAACGGGGGCGGCGGCGAGGGCGCCCAGCATACCTGCGCGGTGCAGCGGCGATCGAATGACCATGTCCGGCTGCAGGCGGATGTCGGCTAAGCCGTGCAGCCGTTATGTTCGCGCGGCATGCGTCGCAGACTTGGCGGATTAGAAATCCGTTATTCCATGCCTGGGGGGCATTCCATGTTGTCCACGTTGCCGTATCGCCGCGCGCTTGGGTTTGCTGTTGCTGTCGGGTTGTTCGCCACGTCCGCGCTCGTCGCTGCGCAGGAAACGCAGACCCTGGAGCCGGTCGAAGTCACGACCGAGAAGGTTCCGGTCGCGCTGCGCGATGCCGCTGCGAATGTCAGCGTCGTCACTGGCGATGAACTGCGCGCGCGTGGCGCGTCCGATCTGCGCACCGCGTTGTCGCTGGTCGCGGGTGTCGATATCGCGCCGGGTGGCGATGGCGGACCGGCGTCGTCGGTGCCGGCGTTGTGGGGCCTGCGCGAGTTCGATGCGTTCCTGCTTGTCGTCGATGGCATTCCTTCGGGAGGCGCTTTCACGCCGGCACTGGCGACGCTGAACCTGGCCAACGTCGAGCGCATCGAGGTACTCAAGGGCGCGGCGCCGGTCAGTTATGGCGCGACCAGCTTCGTCGGCGTGATCCAGGTGATCCACTACGGTGCGGGGCAGGGTCCGGCGCAGGTCGAATTCGGTCTCGGCAGCCGCGGCAGCGCACATGTTGCAGCGGCGATTCCCTTGTCGGACGCGAACGCACCATGGCAGCAGTCGCTGCTCGTCGATGCCGACAAGCAGGAGCTCAAGCCGGCGCGCGCGGGCTGGGATCGCGCCCATCTGCTCTATCGCGGCGCCGGCGATCTGGGTGCCGGCAAGTTCAGCCTCGACTTCGACGGCACGATCCTGCACCAGGATCCGACCAGCCCGCATCCGCGGGACGAGAACGGCCTGGTCACGCGCCTGCCGCTGGATTCGAACGACAATCCGCGCGGTGCGAAGCAGGACGAGAACCGCGGCCAGCTCGCACTTGGTTATGTGCTGCCGACCGGCGTCGGCGATTGGTCCACGCGTCTTGCGTTCGCGCGCAGCAGCGCCGAGAACGTGCGCGGCTTCCTGCGCGAAGGCTTCGCCGACGACGGCGTGACCCACAACGCGGACGGTTTCCAGCAGGACGTGCACCGCACCGAACTCTATCTGGACAGCCACATCGCGACTCCGCTCAACGAACGCGCGACCCTGGTCTGGGGTCTCGATCACCTGTACGGCAAGGGTGACCAGGAGAGCAACAACTTCGAATACGCGGTGCTGCCAAACGGTTCGAACGCACCGGACTGGAAGACCCTGCATATCGACGAGGCGACGCGCCTCGATGACAAGCGCAACTTCACCGGCCTGTACGCCGATCTCGACTTTGAGCTGACCGATGCGTGGCGCATCGATGCGGGCCTGCGCTTCAACCATACCAACGAATCGACGCGCGGCCTCGGCGTCGACCTGACCGGAGACGCACCGGTAGTCACCACCGATGGCGCCGACCACCGCAGCGACAACCGCTGGGCCGGCGCGCTCGGCAGCAGTTACCGCTTCTGGCAGGACGGCCGCGACTACCTGACCGCGTACGTGAGTTATCGCAACACGTTCAAGCCGGCAGTGGTCGACTTCGGCCCGGAACCGGAGTCCGACATCCTGAAGCCCGAGGACGCGCAGAGCGGCGAGCTCGGCCTCAAGGGACGCAACCTCGACGGTCGTTTCGAATGGGATGTTTCGGTGTTCCGCATGAATTTCAACAACCTCGTCGTGACCACCGAACAGGACGGGCTGCCCGCGAAGGCGAATGCCGGCAAGGAAAAATTCAAGGGCGCCGAACTCGAGGCGCGCTGGAATCTCGTCGATGGGTTCAGCGTCACCGGCACCTACGCGCATCACGACACGCGCTTCGGCGACTATGTCGCGGTCGAGGACGGCGAGCTGCAGCAGTTCAAGGGCAATCGCCTCGAACTCTCGCCGCAGAACCTCGCCAGCGTCGGCCTGATGTACGCGCAACCGCAAGGCGTGCACGCTTACGCGGCCGCCAACCATGTCGGCTCGCGTTTCCTCGACAAGGGCAACACGATCGTGGCCGGCGCCTACACGACGCTCGATGCCGGCATCGGCTACGCGTGGGATCGCTGGGATGTGCGCGTCGACGCCTACAACCTGTCCGATCGCCGCGACCCGGTCGCCGAGAGCGAACTCGGCGATGCGCAGTTCTACCGCATGCCGGCGCGCTCGTACTTCCTGAGCGCGCACTACACATTCGGCAAGCGCTGATTTCCGCTCGGGACACCAGGCGCGCCTGGCTTGGCCATGGATGGCTGTCTTCGCGCGATCGGCGTTGCCGATTGCGCTTCGGTCGGCAGGTTGCGCTGGCCTACTTCGTCGCTGGAATCGTGAATGGCGCGGCCACCGGGCAGCCGGTACGCATGCGTTTGCCGCAGCTACGGAGGCTGAGATCCTTGTCGAGGCAGAACCGCACCTCGACCAGCTC
>JBIODY010000127.1:0-6882 GCA_044445505.1 Lysobacterales bacterium | reverse complement strand
GCGCCTGCCCGAGCACCTGGCCACCGAACACGTAGCGGGTGCCGATGTCGCGACTTTCACCGCGGAAGAAATTGTCCTCGAGACGTTCGAGCTGGAGCAGGGAGAGCAGTTCTTCGACAGGCGAAGTGGTCATGGGCGCGCCGGCGGGAAAGGGCGCGCAAGTATAACGGCGTCATGGCGCCGGCTCTGGACGCGGATCCGCACCGAGTGCGGATCGGGATCGGGTCCGATCAGGGCTGATCCGCGTCAGGGTTTTTCGGCGTTGTCCGGCGCCAGGCGTTCGAAGCCGCTGCCCGCGATCACTTCGGCCCACGGGAACAGCGGCCCGGGATCCCGGCGCCGCGGCAGCATGACCGCAGGATCGTCGCTGGCCGGTTCGAGGCGGCGGTCCAGATCCTCGTGGCCGGCGATCCAGCGCAGGGTCGCGTGATCGTTGCGCAACTTCGCGAGCAGCGCACGCAGGGAATCGACCTGCGCTTGCGCATACGGCGCGCTGAACGTCTGGTGGCGGCTGTCGCGCCAGTGCGGATAGCGCCCGATATTGACCAGTTCGATGCCGATCGAGCGCGAGTTGTAGCCATGCGTGTGGTTCGCGACCCGGGTGTCGGCGACGAAGCGGAACACCTTGCCGTCGAGATCGATGTAATAGTGGCCGCTGTTGCCGGTTTGCGGGCCGGCGTGGTGGATGCGCTCGCCGAATTCGCGCGCCATAGGCATGTCCGGCAGTTCCGTGCAGTGGATCACCACCAGATCGATCGCCGTCGACGCGCGTGTCGCGAGGCGTTCCTCATACGGCAGGGGCCAGTAGTCGATCGCGCGTTCGGGCATCGAAAAGGATTCCGGAGAGCGGCTTGCGATACGGCCGCTGCTGATACCTCGGCGCGAACGGCCAGCCAGGCGCAATGCTAGCATCGCGGATCGCTTTCCAACGCATCGGCACGCTCATGAAAAGCACGGTCATTCTCTCGCACGGCCTCGAAAGCGGGCCGCAGGCGACCAAGGTCAGCGCGCTGGCCGAGGTCTGCGATGCGCTCGGCTGGACGAGCGTGCGGCCGGACTACCGCGACATCGATGCTCGCCGCGATCCTTCGGCGCTCGACGCGCGCATCGCTCGCGCGCTCGAGCATGCGCCGGCAGACGGACGCCTCGTGTTCGCGGGCTCGAGCATGGGCGCGTTCATCTCCGGCTTTGCCTCGATCCGGCACGCCTGCGCGGGTCTGTTCCTGCTCGCGCTGCCGACTGGAATTCCCGGATATCCGCATGCCTTCGTCGCCGCCGACGCACCCACCGCACTGGTCCACGGCTGGCATGACGAACTGTGCCCTGTCGATGCGGCGATCGAATTCGCACGCCAACGCGGCGCGACCCTGCATCTGGTCGACGACGATCATCGCCTCGGTGCACATGTCGCCTTCTGCGCGGACTTGTTCCGCCGTTTCCTCGCGAGTCTCGGTTGACGTGCTGCGCCTGTTCGCGACTTGTCCGAAAGGACTGGAACTTCTGCTTCGCGACGAACTGCGCGCGCTCGGCGCGGAAGATGCGCATGAAGCGCTGGCCGGCGTGCATTTCAGCGGAACGCCCGAACTCGCCTATCGGGCCTGCCTGTGGTCACGGCTGGCCAGCCGCATCCTGCTATCCATCGCCGAATTCGATGCGGCGGATGCCGACGCGTTGTACGCGGGCGTGCACGCCATCGACTGGTCCGAACACCTTGCCGGCGACGGCACGTTCGCGGTCGCCGCGGTGTCCAGCGCGAGCGCTCTGCATCACACTCAGTACATCGCGTTGCGCAGCAAGGACGCCGTGGTCGACCAGTTCCGCGAGCGCACCGGGCAGCGGCCGAATGTCGATGTGGAACAGCCGTCGATCCGTATAAACGTCCGCATCCACAGGGATCGGGCGACGGTTTCGATCGATCTTTCGGGGACGCCGTTGCATCGTCGCGGCTGGCGCCAGGGGCAGGGCGATGCGCCGCTGAAGGAGAATCTGGCCTGCGCGATGCTGTTGCGTGCAGGATGGCCGGAGATTTTCGCCGGCGGCGGCGCGCTGGTCGATCCGATGTGCGGCGCCGGCACACTGCTGATCGAAGGCGCTCTGATGGCTGCCGATGTCGCGCCGGGCTTGCAGCGGGAATATTTCGGTTTTCGCGGTTGGCGCAAGCACGATGTCGCGGTCTGGGACGGCCTGCTCGGCGAAGCGCGCGCCCGCGCAGGGAACGGGCTGCGCGAACTCCGGCCGATCTTCTTCGGCTACGACCACGATCCGCAGGTGCTGAACCACGCGAAGCGCAATGCGCAGGCTGCGGGTGTCGCCGGCTTCATCCATCTTGCGCGGCAATCGGTCGAGCACCTGACACGTCCGGGCGATGGCGGCGAACCGCCGGGCCTGGTGATCTGCAATCCGCCGTACGGAGAGCGACTGGGCGAGCGCGCGCAGCTCGGCGCGCTCCATCACGCGTTCGGTGAGCGGCTGCGCAGCGAATTTGTCGGCTGGCGCGCGGCGATCATCGTGGCGGACAACGAACTCGGTCACGCGCTCGGCCTGCGCGCGGGCAAGCGCTACGTGCTCTACAACGGCGCGCTGGAATGCCGGTTGCTGACGTTCGATCTCGCTGCTGCGCCCGCGCCTCGCGAGCGCATCGCGCGGCCGCTGTCCGAGGGCGCGCAGGCAGTCGCGAATCGCATCGGCAAGTCGCAGCGACACCTGCGCAAGCGTCTCGAGCGCGAACGCATCTCGTGCTACCGCATCTACGATGCTGACCTTCCCGAATACGCAGCGGCGATCGACGTTTACACGGCGATCGGCCGCGACGTCTCTTCCGCGCAGACCGAAGCGTTCCCGCAGAGCTGGCTGCACGTGCAGGAATATGCGCCGCCGGCCGATATCCCCGAGCAGATCGCGCGCGATCGGCTGCGCGATCTGGTGCACGCGGCCGGCGTCGCGCTCGATGTGCCGCGCGAGCGCATCGCGGTGAAGACCCGTTACCGCGCCAAGGGCGGCTCGAAATACGGGCGCTTCGACCAGCGCAACGAATTCCTGCTGGTCGGGGAGGGCGGACTGACCCTGCGCGTGAACCTGTTCGACTATCTCGACACCGGGCTGTTCCTCGACCATCGCCCGGTGCGCGCGCGTATCGGCGAGCTGGCGCGCGGGCGGCGTTTCCTGAATCTGTTCTGCTACACCGCGAGTGCCAGCGTCTACGCCGCGGCCGGAGGCGCGCCCACCACCACCAGCGTGGACCTGTCCGCGACCTATCTGGAATGGGCCGCGCGCAATTTCACCTTGAATGGTTTCGCCGGTGCCGCGCATCAGCTCGTACAGGCCGATGCGCTGGAATGGTTGCGTCACGATCGGGGCGAATACGATCTGGTGTTCGTCGATCCGCCGACCTTCTCCAATTCCAAGCGCGCCGAGGATTTCGATGTGCAGCGCGATCATGCCGAACTGCTCGCGCGCTGCGGCGAGCGGTTGGCGGCGGACGGGCTGATCGTGTTCTCGAACAATTCGCGCCGCTTCTCGCTCGACGCGGCACTGACTCGGGTATTCGACGTACGCGACATCACGCCGGCGACGGTCCCATTCGATTTCGCGCGCGACCCGCGCATCCACAAGTGTTACGAACTGCGCCGCTGCCGGTGAGCGGTTGAAACCGCGCCGGAACGGCGATGTGCCGGCCGCGGCAGGCGCGTGAGCGCCGGTTGCGACGAGGATGGGTGCCAGTCAACCGCGGCACGGCCCGGACTCGATCGGCTGCGCGGTCTTGCGAACCACGCAAACGCCGAGCGTTTTCTTAACAAGCACGGTTGAACTTTTCAGTCCCGATTCAGCCCCTCGACTGCAGCATGCGAAGCGTATCCGGAGAGGGTGTGGACATGCGCAACAAGATCCGCTTCGCGACGTTCGGTTTGCTGGTGGCCGCAGCTTTTGCGCTGGCACCGGCGGCGTTCGCGCGCAGCCACTGGAATGTCGGCATCGGCATCGGTCTGCCGGGTGTCAGCATCGGCTATTCCGATTGCCGTCACTGCGGTTGGGGCGGCGGCTACGGCGGCGGCTATTACGGGGGTTACGGCGGCTACTATGGCGGTTATGCGCCGGCCGCGTATTACACGCCGGCGTACTACGACTATCCGTCCTATGGGGCGGCGTACTACGGCTACGACCGCCCAATGCGCCGCGGCTATTATTCGGAGCGCTACGAACACCGCGGCCACCGTCGCGGCGACTACGACCGCGATGGCGGCCGCGACTACGGTCACCGAGCCCACTACTACGATCGCAGCGGCGATTATCGTCACTGATCAGGCCGCACCGATCACCGGTCAGCGCTGGCGGCGCACCCTCCCCCTTCCCCGCTGCCAGCGTTCTCGCCCCGCGACGATTTCCCCTGATCGTCGCGGGGTTTCTTATTCCTGAGAGTCCGAAACCACGCTGGACCGGTCGGACTCGCCCGCATCCGGCGCGAGTCCGGCGCGGCTCCGCGATTCCATCGCTTTGCGCCTGCTGGGTGCGAGCCGTCCCCGAGCCCGTGGAGACGCGATCGGGGCGAACCCTTGCGCACGCTCCCGGACACCTGCGGCGCGCCCCGCGCCGGATACCACCGCCGGCAAGGTATGATGACGCGCTTTGTTTCGGTTCGATCCATGCATGAGCGATGACCCCAGCCGCAGCATTCCCGGTGCGCCCGACGAAACGGCCGCGACTTGGACGTTCTTCCGCCAATGGCTGAAGAATCCGCGTGCGATGGCCGCGCTGGCGCCTTCCAGCCGCCAGCTGGCACGGCACATGGTCGCGCAGCTACCGGCCGGAGCGCGCCGGGTCATCGAACTCGGCGCCGGCACCGGCGTATTCACCCGCGCGCTGCTCGACCATGGCATTGCTGCACGCGATCTGCTGGTGGTCGAGCTCAACCGTGAGCTCTTCCGGCTGCTGCAGCAGCGCTTTCCGCACACCCACATCGTCAATCGCGATGCGCGCGAACTCGCGGCGATAATCAGTGATAGCGGTCTGGGCGATACCGGCACCTTCGACGCCGCCATCAGCGGGCTCGGTTTCCTGGCCATGCCGCATTCGCTGCAGAAGGAGATCCTCGAAGCGGTGTTCGACGTGCTCGGGCCGGATGGCCGCCTGATCCAGTTCACCTATGGTCCATCCAGCCCGGTCCCGCGCGATCTGCTGGACGAACTCGGCCTCGGTGTGCGACGCGCTGGCATCGCGTGGAAGAACGTGCCTCCGGCAGTCGTCTACGTGTTCACGCGCAACCATTCGACATCGGTGCGTGCGGTGCGCGCAGGCGCGAAGTCCTGATTCGTGGTCCTGTCGCTGCGCGCAGCCTTTACGTAACCCGGCCACGGTATGATTCGCGTGGGCAGGCATCGCGGAGAACAGGCCATGGTCGAATCGCCAAATCCGGAGTGGTTGGATCGATGGCAGGCGCTGTCGCGTCAGTATCTCGGCGCGTGGCAACATGCGGCACATCCGCCCGCGGCGCAGTCGACGATGGCATGGCCCGATGGATTCGAGCAATGGTCGCGTCTGTTCGCGAGCGGAGCCGGCAGCCAGAGTGAGACGGTCGAGCGCCTGATCGACAGCGCGCGAAGCTATGCCGCGTTCATGCAGTCGATGCTCGCAGCCACGAATGCGAATGCGCAGGCGCCGGGCGTTTCCTGGACCGATGCGCTGCGCAGCGGTTTCGCTGCCGGCGGCGGCCAAAGCCTGTTCGAGCATCCCGCTGCGCGGGCCTGGCAGGGCATGGCCGGGCAGGGCGACGCCGGCTTCGCGCAACTCATGTCTGCGCTGCACGCGCCGCCCGCCGATTTCGCGGACCTGAAAAGCTGGCTCGGGCTGCCCGCGTTCGGCTATCTGCGCGAGCACCAGGAGCGCTATCAGAAAGCCGCGGTCGCCTGGGTCGACTACCAGGAGCAGATGGGGCGCTACAACGCGTTGATGCAGAAGGCGAGTCAGCGCGGCTTCGAATTGTTCGAGGGCAAGCTCGCCGAGCGCGAGCAACCCGGCCGGCAGATCGACTCGTTGCGCGCGCTGTACGACCTGTGGGTCGACGCCGCGGAGGAGGGCTATGCCGGGATCGCGCTGTCGGCGGAATTCCGCGAGGTCTATGGCGCCCTGGTCAACGCGCAGATGCGCGTGCGTGCGCAGATCCAGGCCGAGATCGAACGCGTCGGCGCCGATCTCGGCATGCCGACCCGCAGCGAGATCAACAGCATCGGCAAACGCCTGCACGCGCTGCGTCGCGAAGTGCGCGAGCGCGGCGCTGGAACGGGTGAGGCATTGGCCGGCGAGGTCGCGGCGTTGCGCGAGGAATTGCGCATGTTGAAGGTGGCGACCAGGAGTACGAAAGCTGCTGCGCCGCGCGCGGCCGGGACTGCGGCTGTCGCGGAGCAGGCCAGGGCCGCGCCGCGCGCAAAGCGGTTGCGCAAGGCGCGGCCGGCAGTGCCGGCGGTTCCGGCATCGAAGCGCAACAAGCGCAAGGCCGGAAAGGTGAATGCGCGCGCTGTGCCGCGCAGCGTCGGCGCGTCCGCGCAGAACTTCGCCTCGCGCATCGCGAAATTCGCCGGTGCCTCGCTCGGCAAGCCGCGCGCGGCGACGCAGAAGCCGGCGGCAACGCGCAAGTCGAAGAAGAAGCGCTGAGGAGGAACAACGATGGAACCGATCAGGATCGATCCGGCGAAGGCGCTCGACGAGACGTTGACGATCCAGCGAAAGCTCGCCAGGGCATTGCTGACCCTGCGCCAGGTCGAGGACGTCGATTTCGGCGTGACCGAAAAAGAGGCGATCCATCGCGAGGACAAACTCGTCGTCTATCGCTTCAAGGGCGCGCGCGCGCCAACCGCGAAGGTTCCGATCCTGATCGTGTACGCGCTGGTC
>JBIODY010000126.1:0-6885 GCA_044445505.1 Lysobacterales bacterium | reverse complement strand
GCGGGTCGACGGGCGGGCGCTCGGACTTCATGGCGTGGACGCTGCGCGCGCTCGGTCTCAAGGTTTGCGATACCGGTACGGACGCGACGCGGGATGCATCCGCGCACGGCGTGATCCGGTCCTGGTATGGATCGCATTCCCGATGGCAGCGACGGCATACGTTCGCATCCTGGCGGTTAATCCGCCGTGAAGCGCTGCCCGGCCGGCCTGCGCACACTCATTCGTCGCGCCCCGGCTGCAGCCTCGCTGCGCGCCGCTCGACGTCGATCAGCGCGCGCTTGCGTGCGATGCCCCAGCGATAGCCGCCGAGGTGGCCGTCGCCGCGGATCACGCGATGGCACGGGATCAGCACCGCGATGCGGTTCTTCGCACAGGCCGAGGCCAGCGCGCGGGCCGCGCGTGGCGCGTCGATCGCTGCGGCCGCTTCGGCGTAGGACACCACGTCGCCGTACGGAATCCGGCGCAGATAGTTCCAGACCCTGACCTGGAACGCGGTGCCGCGGATGTCGAGCGGCAGATCCAGGTTCGGCTGATGCCCTTCGAGGTGCGCGTTCAGCGCGCTCATCCAGGCATGGAACGCCGGCTCGGCCTCGGCCGTCATCGGCGCGAGTTTCGCGCGCGGATATTCCGCGCCAAGCTGCGCCAGCAGCGCGCCGCGATCGGCACCGAACTGCAGATAGCAGATACCGCGGTCGGTCGCACCGATGCACACCGCGCCGAGCGGCGTGGCGCCGATCGCCCAGGAAATACCCAGCGATTCGCCGCCGCTGCGATATTGGCGCGGCGTCATGCCGAGCGCACGCGGCGCGCGTTCGTAGAGGCCGCGGCTCGAGCCCAGGCCCGCGTCGTAGACCGCATCGGTCACCGATTTCGACGTGCGCAGCGCATGCTTGATGCGCCGCACGCGCACGCTCTCGATGTAGTCTCCCGGCGTGATCGTGAGATAGCGCCGGAACAGCCGGTTCAACTGGAATACATCACGGCCCGAGCGCGCGGCGAGCGTCGCGACGGCGGGAAGATCGTGCTGCGTCTCCACGCAACGGCACAGCTCGAGCAGCAGTGCGATCTCCGGATCGTCCTGCCATTGCGCGAGCGGATGGCAGCGCTTGCACGGCCGCAGTCCGGCTGCGCCGGCGTCGGCCGGGGTCGCGAAGAAGCGCACGTTCCTGTGCAGCGGCCGGCGCGCCGCGCAGGATGGCCGGCAGTACACGCCAGTCGTCAGCACGCCGTAGACGAAGCGCCGATCCATCGCCGGATCGCGGCGCTGCACGGCCCGCCACATCGTTTGCTCTTGCATGATCGTCTCCCATTGCTGTCGATGGGGGCATGTTCGCGCCGTGGCAAGGAAGGAACCATCCGTTCATTGCGTGGAATCCGGCATGATGTTGAAGTGTTCTTCAACCTTGCTGACGTGCTGATACCTGGGCGAGCAGGCGATCAAGCTGGTTCGCGAATGCGCGGGCGGCGCGCTGGTCGAACGCCGGCGGTCCGCCGGTCTGCACGCCGGCGCCACGCAACGCATCCATGAAGTTGCGCACCGACAACTGCTGGTGCACGTTCTCGGTGCTGTACAACTCGCCACGCGGGTTGATCCCGGTCACGCCCTTGTCGACGAGCGCGGCGGCGAGCGGAATATCGGCGGTCACGACAAGGTCGCCGGGTTCGGCCCAGCCGATGATCGCGTTGTCGGCGACATCGATGCCCTGCCCGACGGTGCGGCTGCTGATGAACGCCGAACCCGGCACCGCGAGCGGCTGGTTCGCGACCAGGACCAGCGGAATCCGGGTGCGTTCGGCGGCGCGATAGAGGATCTCCCTGATGACCTTCGGACAGGCATCGGCGTCGACCCAGATCTTCATCGCGTCTCGCAGCTGGCAGGCGGCTTTCGAGTATGCCCCGGCGCGGCAAGCCGCGCCGCTTCGAGAAGCGCTGATTTGTTCGTCATCCCGGCGCAGGTCGGGGTCCATCTTGATCTCAGCTTCTTGTTTCAACGGCAAAATGGATTCCGGCCTTTGCCGGAATGACGGCAAAAGACGAATTGTTCAACGCTTCCTTTGCGATGCGGCTTCGCTGGTGGCAACCTAGAAGGGTCCCGCTTAACCTGCATAAAGGTTCGCTTTGTTACTCAACGCATTCCGCGCCGTGCGTTCGCGTGCGGCTTCGGCTCAGCAACCAGACGGAGGATTCGGATATGAAAAGCGCTTCGAGGAAAAGGACCGCTGCGCGCAAACCGGCGAAGAAGGCCGCGGCCAGGAAGACGGCTGCGAAGAAAAAGGTGTCAGCAGCGGCGCGCGCCGCCGCCGCACGCAAGCCGGCACGCAAGGCCGCTGCGAAAAAAACCGCAGCCGGGAAGGCGGCACGGCCAGCGGCGAAGCGCGCCGCGGTGAAGAAAGGCAAGCGGGTCGCCGCGAAGAAGCCGTTGCGCAAGGCGGCGGTTGCGAAAAAGGTCGTTGCGAAAAAAGTCGCGGTGAAGAAAACCGTCGCACCCAAGGCGCCAGCACCGAAGACCGCAGCGAGCAACCCCGCCGCACGCCAAGCGCCACAGCGGATCGTCACGCCGATCCCGACGCGCCCGGCGCCCAAACCCGCAGCACCGGTCGCGAGCAAGCCCGCGACGCCGCCACGTCCGGCGACGCCACGCCCGTCGACCGTCGCGCCGACGCGCGCGCCTGCGAGCGGCCCGGTCAGTCCCGAAGTCGCGATCCAGCATTTTCGCGAACTGCTGCGCGAGAAGCAGGAGCGCGTACGGCTCGGGCCCAGCTATCCGGCGCCGAGTCCGTACACCGGACGTCACGACACGGCCGTGGCGGAGGGTGAGGAAGGCCGCGGCGACGGCACAGCGCCGCGCAACGACGACAACGGCGAATCCGGCCACTGACCTTCCGCGAATACCGGCCGCACCGGCGCGGCCGCCGCTGCGCGAATCGCGCTTGCGACGCCGGTTGCGGTTTGCGCAACAGGCGCCGCGGCGTCAATGCGCCGCGTAGACCTGGATCACGTCGTGGCGCAATGCGGCCTGGCTCGTGCCGCGGCTATAGAACATGTGGCCGCCCGGGTATTCCCGGACCCGCACGCGCGCCGGATCGCCCATGACCGGCATCTGGTCGACGATCAACTGCGAGGCCATGAACGGGCACGACAGGTCGCCCCAGCCGTGCACGATCAGCACCTGCAGCTTCGGATCCACCGCGACCGACTGGCGCAGTTCCTGCACCGAGCCGCGGTTCTCGTCCTTGCCGCGGTCCCAGGCGCGGTTCACCTCGTAGCTGAGCGCGTTGTAGCGGCCGTCGTATTTCCAGCCGACCTCGCGGGTGATGAAGTCGACCATCGCGGTCGTGGTCGGCGCGATGATCGCGTCGAGGATCGGGTCGTTGGTGCGCTGCTGCGGCGCGAACGGAAACGGATCCCACGCGGTCACGTTGGAATCGTAGCGGCTGCCGAGCTTGCCTTCGGCGCGGAATACCTCGCGCAAGTAGGCCTGGGTTTCGAGGCGGCCACCGGAACGGCGCACGAATTCCGCATCGAGACCGGAAAGAGCGGTCACGCGCTTGACGATGCGCTCCAGCGCCTGCGGGTCCGAACGGCCCTTGAGCAGGTCGGTCACGTAGTCCCCGCGCGTGTAGGCGACGATCTCGGCCATCGCGGCGTCGGAGAGCTTGCCGTGGCGTTCGAGGTTCGCCGCGGCGATGCTCGGCAGGGTCAGCATCCATGGCAGCGGCGACAGGTCGCCATTGTCGGATGCGGCCGGATCCAGATACGGCGACACCAGCACCAGGCCGTTCATCGCGACGCCGAGGCGCGTCTGCAGATAATGCGTGATGCGCGGCCCGCGGAAGCCGCCGTAGCTCTCGCCGACCAGATACTTCCTCGCGGTCAGGCGGCCGTTCTTGACCAGCCAGTCATAGACGATCCGCGACAGGTACTCGATGTCGGCGTCGGTCGTGTAGAACTTCTTCTTCGCCTGATCGGCCGGAATGCGCGCGCGGCTGAAGCCGGTGCCTACCGGATCGATGAACACGAGATCGGTGAAATCGAGCCAGCTGCCGGCATTGTCGACCGGCGTCGCCGGATCGGAAGGGCTGTCGCCCTCGGCGCCGAACTGCACGCGCTTGGGGCCGAGCGCACCGAGATTCAGATACACCGACGCGGCGCCGGGTCCGCCGTTGAGCGCGAACGTGACCGGGCGATCCTTGCCGGGGACGGTATAGGCGATGAACATCACGTCGGCGATCGTGCGGTCCTTGTCGTCGTGTACCGGCAGCGAGCCGACCGTCGCCGTGTAGCCGAGCTTGCGGCCATCGATCGTGGTCGTCTCGCGCACGCTGCGATCGGCCGGGAACGGCGGCAGCTTGAGCGGTTCGTCCTTGGCGTCCTTCGCCGCCGCGGCGCCCGCGCCCGCATCGTCGTCGGCATGCGCAAGCGGCACGCCGATCGCCAGCACCAAACCCAGCGCAAGCAACGCAAGCAGCGGTCGTTTCAGCATGGCGCACCCCGTCGATCCCGAAGACTGCGCAGGGTAGCGCGTGCAGTGGCCCCGCCGATGTGCCGAAAGGCGGGGAACGGCGACTTGTTTCTCGCCGCGGCGCCTCAAGTTTCGGTGTGGTCGCCGCGCGCGCAGCGCGCCGGCACCGTCCACCATCAGGAGATTCGCATGTCGCTTTCGATGTATGAGGCTTCGGTTCCCGTCTTTCACCGCGCGCTGACCAACCTGGCGGCGATCCTGCACAAAGCCGCCACGCACGCACAGGCGAAGAAATTCGATCCGGTCGTGCTGGTGAACGCGCGTCTGGCTCCCGATATGCTGCCGCTGTCGCGCCAGATCCAGATCGCGTCCGACCACGCGCGCGGCGCGGCGGCGCGCCTGGCCGGCCTCGAGCGGCCGCCGGTACCCGACAACGAGATGACGCTGGACGACCTGCAGGCGCGCATCGCATCGACCATCGCCTACCTGGACACGTTGAAGCCGGCGCAGATCGACGGCAGCGAGCAGCGCGAGATCACCCTGCCGCTGCGCACCGGCGAGATCAAGCTCAAGGGGCAGCCTTACCTGCTGTACTTCGCGTTTCCGAATTTCTGGTTCCACGTGACGACCGCGTACGCGATCCTGCGCCACAACGGCGTCGATATCGGCAAGCAGGATTTCATCGGATCGCTGCCGACCTGAGCGTTGGGAAATGCGCGCGGCACCGCGCGGAGGGAGAGGTCGTCCGTGGACACCGCGCGATGCCACGCGCTGAAGGAAGGTCTGAACAAGTCGAAGTTCGTCATTCCTGCGACTGCGCGTGCCGGAGCGCGCGCGGACAGCCAAGCTGGCCTGAGGGGCGAGCGCGAGGATGGGCCGAGTAAAGCTGGAATCCAGTTTTCAATGACTTGCCGCAGATGGATCCCGGCTTTCGTCGGGATGACAGCTTGTTCGGAGTTTCCTGAGCGAGCCAACTTGAAAGCGGCCCGCGTCGGGCCGCTTCCGGTCGGCTTCCATCAATGCTTGAGGTTCCTGGCCGCGCTCTCGGCGTCGTCGCGCTCCTTTTCCGCGCGCGCCTTCATCGCATCCAGGTCCGAGCTGGCGGTGTCCTTGCAGCTACCCTGCTGCGCACTCGGCAACGCCTCGCACTTCTCGGCCGCGACCTTGTAGTCGGCCTCGGCCTTTGCAACGCTAAGGTCGTAACGCGCCTTCGCGTCCTTCTGGTATGCATCCGACTGCACCGCGGCGACATCCTTGTTCGCGTCGCGCCCGGCGTTGGCCGCATCCGCGGTCGCCGCGTTGATCTTCTGGCCGGCTTCCGCATTCGCCTTGGCGACATCCGCCGAAGCCTGCGCCTGTGCGGCCTCCAATTTCTGCTTCGCTTCGTTGGCCGCATCGGCGGCCTTCTTGCTCGCGGCGTCGACGTCTTCCTGTGCTTTCTGCTGCGTGGTGGCGACATCCTGATCGGCCTCGGTCGGCGACTTCTGCGCGCAGGCACCGAGCGCAAGTGCTGCGGCGAGGCACACGATTGCATGATTGCGAGTCATCGGCGGTTCCCCGTGCGAGCCGCTATGCGGCGTTGGGTTGCAGCCTAGATGCAGGCGATTTATCCCAGATGAACGCGGCGCCGCCAACGTTCATCGCGGCTCATCTCCGGATTCGGGACCGCGCCGCTGCTAAAATCCGCGCATGCTCGAATTCTGGTCGTTCCTCGTCACCTGGCTGGACGTGCACGCGGTCACGCCGTTTCTCGCCATGGTCCATCTGGACCACCTTGCCGGCGATCCGCGCGAGATCGCCGAGGCGCTGCTGATCGCGCTCGCCCAGGTGTTCGTGATCGGTTGCGTGTTCCGACCGCTGGAAACGATCGCGCCGGCCGAGAAGTGGAGCGATCGGCGCTACACGCGCGTCGACCGCACCTACACCCTGATCATGCTGCTCGGCCTGAACCCGCTGTTCGCATACCTGGTGCTGACCCCGCTCGCGAACTGGTTCGGCGGCGACGCGGGCGCGGCGGGAGCGGGCGCCAGCAGCGGACTCGCGTCCTGGCTGCCGTGGTTCGGGCAGCACCCGCTGCTCCTGTTCCTCGTCTACTACCTGATCTACGACTTCGTCTACTACTGGATGCATCGCACCCAGCACTGGATTCCCTGGTGGTGGGCGCTGCACAGCCTGCATCACAGCCAGCGTCAGATGAATTGCTGGACCAATGATCGGGGCAGCTATGTCGACGGTTTCCTGCAGTCGATGGTGCTGGCCACGGTCGGTCTCTTCATCGGTGTCGCGCCGGATCAATTCGCGCTGCTGATGTTCATCGGCGAACTCGCGCAGAACTTCTCGCACACCAATGTGCGCTTCGGCTTCGGCCGCGGGTTCGAGAAGGTGTTCGTCGATCCCAGGTTCCACCGCCTGCATCACATGAT
>JBIODY010000125.1:0-6968 GCA_044445505.1 Lysobacterales bacterium | reverse complement strand
GCTCAGCCGCTACACCGGCCTGTCGCCGCAATACCTGAAGGAAGCGAACCTGCGCGTGAGCCAGAGCCGTTTCCGCAAGGAGCTGCTGCGCGGCGAGCGCCGCACGATCGGCCGCTACGACGGCCGTTACGAAGGCATCGATCTCGATGCGGCCGGCGAAAATCCCGAATATGACCCGTCCTCGACCGCGATCACCGGTGCCTACATCGCCGCGTTCAACGACTACGCGCAGAACACGCTCAAGTGGTCGAGCGAGACGCCGTACAAGCGCTCGGCAGGTCCCGACGTGATCCGCGACTGGGACTGGAAACATGCCCAGCCGGGCGAGCGCTTCCCGCAGCGCGTGCCGTACGTCGCCGCCGACCTCGCGCGTGCGATGCGCGAGAACCCGCGGTTGCAGGTGCTGTCCGCGAACGGGTATTTCGATCTGGCCACGCCGTTCTTCGCGACCGAATACGATCTCTCGCACATGCAGCTCGATGCGTCGCTGCGCGGCAATCTCGAGTTCCGCTACTACCCGTCCGGGCACATGGTGTATCTGAACGTCGATGCGCTGGCGCAGTTCAAGAATGATCTCGATGCGTTCTATGATCGGGCGGTTGCTGCGGGTGGGCATTGAAGGCGCCGCAAGGAAACTGCGAATAAGCCGTCGTCCCGGCGCACGCCGAGAGCCAGCGTCTCGCAGTCACTCGATCCCGGCGTTCGCCGGGATGACGAGCGGTTTTGGCTTGGCCCGCCACCTATCCATCTTCATTGCAGGGAAACCATCGTGCTTCTTTCGCGTCTCGTTGCCTGTTCCGCGTTGTTGTTCGCGCTTCCTGCCGCCGCCGCGGGCGATCCGCACAGCTATGCCAACGCCGATGCGGTAAGCGTGCGCTCGCTTGAGCTGGATCTCAACGTCGACTTCGACCAGCGCGAACTCGCCGGCAGCGCCGAACTCCAGCTCGACTGGCACGACAAGTCCGCGCGCGAACTTGTGCTCGACACGCGCGACCTGACCATCGAGAAGGTCGATGCGCTGGATGCGAACGGCAGCGCCCGCGCGGCGCGCTACACGTTGGCCAGGCGCGATTCGATCCTCGGTTCCGCGTTGCGCATCGCGCTCGATGCGCAGGCGCCGCGCGTGCGCATCCGCTACCGCACCGCGCCGACTGCGTCGGGCCTGCAATGGATGACGCCGGCGCAGACCGCCGGCAAGCAGCAGCCGTTCATGTATTCGCAGTCCGAATCGATCCACGCGCGCAGCTGGGTACCGCTGCAGGACACGCCGTCGGTGCGCTTCACGTGGACTGCGCATGTGACCGCGCCGAAGCCGCTGCGTGTCGTGATGAGCGCGGACAACGACGCGAGCCATGCGCTCGATGGCGACTATCGCTTCACGATGGACCGGCCGATCCCGTCCTACCTGCTCGCGATCGCGGTCGGCGACCTCGCGGTGCGCGAGACCGGTCCGCGCAGCGCGGTGTATGCGGAACCCTCCGTCGTCGACGCGGCGGCGACGGAATTTTCCGACACGGAAAAAATGATCTCGACGACGGAGAAGCTGTACGGCGCGTACCGCTGGGGCCGCTACGACATCCTCGTGCTGCCGCCGAGCTTCCCGTTCGGCGGCATGGAGAATCCGCGCCTGACCTTCGCCACGCCGACCGTGATCGTCGGCGACAAGAGCCTGGTCTCGCTGGTCGCGCACGAACTCGCACATTCCTGGTCGGGCAATCTGGTGACCAATGCGAGCTGGAAGCATATGTGGCTCAACGAGGGTTTCACGACCTATGTCGAGAACCGCATCGTCGAGGCGACGTACGGGAAATCGCAGGCCGACGAGGAATTCATCCTTTCCGCCGACGAGTTGCGCCGTGAACTCAAGGACACGCCGAAGCCCGACCAGCGTCTGGTGCCGGACTTCGACGGTCGCGACGCCGACGATGCCGGTTCCGATTTCGCCTACACCAAGGGCGCGTGGCTGCTGCGCACGCTCGAGGCGCGCTTCGGTCGTGCGGCGTTCGATACGTACCTGCGCGGCTATTTCGATCACTTCGCATTCCAGAGCATCACCACCGAACAGATGCTCGGCTATCTGCAACCGAACCTGCTCGAAAAATATCCGGGCAAGATGAGCCTCGCCGAGGTCAAGGTCTGGATCGACCGGCCCGGCATTCCGAAAGACGCAACGGTGCCGATCTCGTCGCGGTTCGAGGCGATCGGGTCGACGCGCAAGGATTGGCTGGCCGGCAAGCGTTCCGCAGCGGACATCGGCGCGCAGGATTGGAACACCCAGGAATGGATGTATTTCCTCGACGGTCTGCCGCAGAAGATCGCACGCAGTGATCTGGCGAAATTCGACGCGGCCTGGCACCTGACCGGTTCGCCGAATGCCGAGATCGCGCGGCGCTGGTACCTGGTCGCGATCCGCAATGACTACCAGCCGGCGCGCACGGCGATGGCCGACTACATGACGCGCATCGGCCGCCGCTATCTGATCGTGCCGCTATACGAGGCACTGGCGAAGACACCGGACGGCCGGGACTTCGCGCGAGCCGTGTACGCGAAAGCCAAGCCCGGCTATCACCCGATGACCCAGGCGAGCATCGAGAAGGCGTTGGTGAACAGGAAACACTGACGCGGCGTGCGCGGTCGTCGCAGGAATTGCGACGGCACCCGCGCAACGTCCTCTCCGCGGTGGACGCTGCTCCGCCCCACGAATGGGGCTTCCTCCTCAAAGGGTTCCTGGCGCGGCGCTGCCGTCTGCGGCTCTGCGCGCTTCTTTTTTCGATGTTCTATCTTGCTGCTGCAGTCGCTGCCGGTTGCGGGCGGTGGAAATCGGCGTTGGCTTTCCATTGCGGAAACGTGGCCTCGTCGGCGAGCTTCTTGCCGACCGCGTGGAACGCCTCGAGGTCCTCGATCACGCCGCGGAAATCCCAGTCCGGATCGTAGTTGTCGCTGACCTTGTGATAGCGGTTCGCGGTGTAGTCGGCATACGCCTTGCGACCGGCCTCCTCGCCGCCGTCGACGAGATTCAACCCGGATCGCGCGTACAGCACCGGCACGCCGAGCTTGGCGAAATTGAACTGGTCGGAACGGAAGAAGAAGCCTTTGTCCGGGGCGTCGTCGGGTACGACGCTGCGGCCTTCGGCGGCCGCGGCATCCTTGATGTAGTCGTCGAGTTGCGACTGGCCCCAGCCGATCACCGCGATGTCCTTCGCCGGGCCCATGATCGGTAGCGCGTCCATGTTGATGTTCGCGACGGTTTTTGTGAGCGGAAAAGCCGGATGCGTCACGTACCAGCGTGAACCGAGCAGACCGGCTTCTTCCAGCGTATCGGCGATGAACAGGATCGAGCGTTGCGGCGGCGGGTCCTGGTGCGCGAACGCCTCGGCGATCTCGAGCAGGCCGGCGATGCCGGTGCCGTTGTCGATCGCGCCGTTATAGATCTGGTCGCCCTTGAGGCTCGGATCGCGACCGAAATGATCCCAGTGCGCCGAGTAGACGACGACCTCGTCAGGGTGCGTGCTGCCTGGCAACAGACCGAGCACGTTCTCCGAACTGGAATACGCGATCCTGTTCTTGAAGGCAACGGACAAGCTGGCGTCCAGATCGGTCGGCTTGAAACCACGGACGTCGGCGCTCTTCTTGAGTTCGTCAAAGTTCTTGCCGGCCTTCGCGAACAGGCGTGCAGCGGCTTCGCTGGTCAGCCAGCCGGCGACCTTGAGGCGCGGCGCCGGATCCTCGTCCGGCGGCAGCGAATCCTGCGCGCCCGACCAGCTGTTGACGACGACATCCCACGGATAGCCGGCGCCCGCTGTCTCGTGCACGATCAGACACGCCGCGGCGCCCTTGCGCGCGGCTTCCTCGAACTTGTAGGTCCAGCGCCCGTAATAGGTCAGCGCGCGACCCTTGAACAGGCTGTCGTCGTGATTGCCCCAGCCTGGATCGTTGATCAGCACGATCACGGTCTTGCCCCTCACGTCGAGTCCGGCGTAATCGTTCCATTGCTGATCCGGCGCATCGACGCCGTAGCCGACGAACACGATGTCCGAGTCGCGGATGTCAACCTCGGCACTCGCGTCAAGCGCGCCGATTATCACGTCCTTGCGGTAGGCGAAATGTTCGTTGCCACCGGCTGTCTTCACGTCGAGAGCCAGCTGCTCGGGATCGAGCAGCGTTGTCTCGACCATCGGCACGGTTTGCGCCCATTGCCCGTTGTTGCCGGGTTTCAGACCGATCTGCTGGAACTGGTCCTTGATCCATGCTGTCGTCAGGCGTTCGCCCAATGTGCCCGGCTTGCGGCCCTCGAACTCGTCCGACGACACTTTCATCAGGCGCGCGGCGAAATCCGCCGCCGTGATGTCTGCGGAGGTGCGACCGGCGGCGGTCGGCACGACCGGCGCCGGTTTCGCGCTGCGCGGTGGCGCGGGCGCGGCGCCCGGCGCGGTCGATGCGGATTCCTGCGACTGGCAGGCGCCGAGGAGCAGGCTGGCGATGACGAGGCCGGCGCCGCGACGATCGAACAGATGCATGCGGGACTCCTGCAATGCCGGAACCTTCATTCTAGAAGCGTTGCCCGCGGATTGCGCGCGTGCATTCGTCGCGCGTGCTCGTCGCCACGCATCCTGTGTCCACGGCGGCTATCGCTGCCGACTGCCGCTGCCACGACGACGACGGGCCAAGGCGCTCGGCGATTGCATGGATTGCACGGCATGCGGCGGCAGCGAGCTCAGGGATGATCGCCGGAAAACTTCGTCGCAGTCGCGCCGGTTACCGTGCCGATCTTCGCGCTGTCGCTGACGAACAGGTCGACTTCGCGACGGAATTCGAGCGTACCGGTAACGACCGCACGCGGTCCGATCACGATGCGCGGCTTGCGGTTGCCCCAGTTGAACCAGCCGTGCTGCTGGTCGACGATGATGCCGCCTTCGACGCGCGAGTCGGCGCCGATCTCGATATCGCCGCTGACCGTCTCGATGCCGCCGCCGACATGCGCGGCGTCGAGCACGAAGCGGCCGTTGACGTTCGAGGCACGGCCGGCGACATCGGCGCCCTTGCCGAGGCGCACGCCGCCGTTGACCGTCTCGATGGTGCCGGCCACATGCGCGCCGGCGCCGACGTCGACGCCGCCGTTGACGGTCTCGAGCGAGTGCACGACCGCGCGATCGCCGACCTCGATGCCGCCATTGACCGTCGACACCTTCTCGGCGCTGCCGCCGCCGGCAATGCGGATGCCGCCGTTGACCGTGCTGAGGTCGCCGGCCTGCTGGTCGCTTTCGATGCGGATCGAGCCGTTGACCTTGTCGACATCGACGCCGCGCGCGAACGCGGCACCGGCAACGCACAGCGACAGGACGGCGGCTGACAGGAAGAGTTTGCGATGCATGGGATGCTCCGTACGTGGATCGGATATGCGCAGACTTGGATGCGCGGGCGGGCGCAAGGGTTTAGCGTCGCGGGCCGGTTTGCGCGGCGCCGGCGTGCGGGCGACGCGGCGCCGGCGGTTCCGCTAGCATTGCGATCTTCGCGGAATATCGGAGCCAGCACGTGGCCAGACCCAAACCGATCCTGCTGCTGATCCTCGATGGCTGGGGTCATCGCATCGAGACCGCGCACAACGCGATCGCGCAGGCGAACTGCCCGAACTGGCGGCGCCTGCTGGTCGACTGCCCGCATACCCTGGTCGAAACGCATGGCGAATTCGTCGGTCTGCCGGATGGCCAGATGGGCAATTCCGAAGTCGGGCACATGAACATCGGCGCCGGGCGCATCGTCTACCAGGACCTGACCCGCATCGACGCGTCGATCGCCGACCGCAGTTTCTTCGAGAATCCCGCGCTGACCGGCGCCTGCGACGCGGCGAAACGCGCCGGCGGCACGTTGAACATCTTCGGTCTGGTGTCGCCCGGCGGCGTGCACAGCCAGGAGACGCACATCCTGGCGATGCTGGGCCTGGCCGCCGAGCGCGGCGTGGAGCGCATCGCGGTGCACGCGTTCCTCGACGGCCGCGACACCCCGCCGCGCAGCGCGCGGCCGTCACTGGAAAAACTCGCAGCGAAATGCGCGCAACTGCCGAATGCGTTCATCGCGACGATCAGCGGGCGTTATTACGCAATGGATCGCGACAAGCGCTGGGATCGGGTGCAGCTCGCCTATGAAGCGATATCGAGTGGACACGATGCGGAATTCATCGATGGCGCATTGGCTGCGCTCGACGCGGCATATGCGCGCGGAGAAAACGACGAGTTCGTGAGGCCTACCGTCGCCAAGGAAGCCTGGTTCATGGGCGACGGCGACGCGGTCGTGTTCATGAACTTCCGTTCCGACCGCGCACGCGAACTGTCGCACGCATTCGTCGACGCTGATTTCGGCGGATTCGAGCGCTCGCGCGTGATCGAACTGTCCGCGTTCGTGACCCTGACCGAATACGAGAAGGGCCTCGCCGCCAGCGCGATCGCATTTCCGGCGCAATCGATGCGCAACTCGCTCGGCGAATACCTGTCTTCGCTCGGGCTCGCCCAGTTGCGCATCGCCGAGACCGAGAAATACGCGCACGTGACGTTCTTCTTCTCCGGCGGCCGCGAGGCACCGTATCCGGGCGAGGAACGCGTGCTGGTCCCGAGCCCGAAGGTCGCGACCTATGATCTGCAGCCCGAGATGAGCTGTCCCGAGCTCACCGACCGGCTGGTCGAGGCGATCGCCTCGCAGCGCTTCGACTTCATCGTCTGCAACATCGCCAACCCGGACATGGTCGGCCACACCGGCATCGAGTCCGCCGCGATCGAGGCCGCGGAGGCGGTCGATGTCGCGCTCGGCCGCATCGCGGTCGCGATCCGCGCCGCGGGCGGCGAGATGCTGATCAGCGCCGATCACGGCAACCTGGAACAGATGGTCGATGCGAATGGCGTCGCCCATACCCAGCACACGGTCGGCCCGGTGCCGCTGGTTTATGTCGGCCGGCCCGCCCGCCTGCATCACGGCGC
>JBIODY010000124.1:0-6976 GCA_044445505.1 Lysobacterales bacterium | reverse complement strand
GGCGATCAGTGCGTCGTGCAACACGCCGCGACGCCAGCCTTCGAGTGCGCCGGGCCACGCGCGCGTCGCAAACAGGGACTCGAGGTGCCGACGCGAGCAGAGCAGGCCTTCGGGCAGATCGAGCTCCGCGCCACGCGCCGCGACGACCTCCTTCATCGCTGCGATCACGGTCTTGTCGGCGGCAGACGGCGCGCGCGGAATCGGCGCGAATTCGAGTTCCTCCGGCGCCAACGGCGCATTCAGCACCGCGAGCAGCTCCGCGCGCTGGGCGCTGCGCAACGCGCGCTGGCCACGGCTGCGTTCGGCGAGTTCGTCGACGTTCTGCGGCGGTCGCGCGCTGAGGTCGAGCGCATGCGCATCGTCGAGCAGCCATGGTCGTGGCCGGTTGAGGTCGCGCGCGGTCGCGTCGCGCCAGTGCAGCACGCGGCGCAGCAGGGCCTGCCGCTCGCGCGGCCAGTCCGCGGCGCCGCGAAAGGCCAGTTGTGGTTCGCGGTCGGGGTCGCGGTTGCGCGCCCGCTCGAGCATCCGCGCGCAGTCCTCGGCCAGCCAGGCGCCGTAGCCGCGTTGCTCGACACGCCCAGCGAGTTCGACGTGCAGCGTGGGCAGATGGACGACGTCCTGCGCGGCGTAGTCGAGTTGCTGTGCGCTGAGCGGGCGGCGCAGCCAGTCCGAGCGCGTCTCGGTCTTGGGCAGTTCCGTGCCCGTCAGTTCGCGCACGAGCTTCTGATAACCAAGGCCGGCGCCGAGACCGGCGAACGATGCGGCGATCTGGGTGTCGAACAGGCGCGCGATCGAACATGCCCAGGTCGTCAGCGCTTCCAGATCCTCGCTCGCGCTATGCATCACGATCGTATGCGCCGGCTTGGCGAGCAGCGCCGCGAGCGGCGCCGGATCGATATCGGCGGTCGGATCGATCAGCGCGATGCGGCCATCGATCTCGACCTGCACCAGCGCGAGGCGCGGCAGGAAGGTGTCGGTGCGCATGAACTCGGTATCGAGCCCGATCGATGCCGGCGCATGTTGGAACAGGTCATGCAGCGCATCGCTGCGCTCGATCCAGTCGGTCAAGTGAAGTCCTTGGCTTTACGATGATGAGATACGCACCGGCACGAGCCCGTGCCGGAGCGATTCTTGAAATCGTTCTGACGGCGCTTCAACAAACCGCGCCGAGCGCTGATAATCGAGGCACGATGCCCGGTACCGAAGTCACACGCAAGCAGCACACCCTTGGCGGCGCCGCCGGCATCGCGTTGCTCGCCTTCGCGCTCGCGTACCGGTTCTTTCCGGGCCTGTTGAATCTGGAACCGCAGCATTCCCCATCGCTCGCGGCGACCCAGCCCGGACATGCGCCGCTTCCAGCTTCGACCTGGTCGGCGGTGAAGGCGCCGCCGGCACAGACCGCGGCGGCGAATCCGCAAACGCCCGAACCTGCCGGTACGTCGTTCGCCGACGCGGTACGCATGGGGCCGCCGGTGGCGACCAGCAAGGAAGTCGCACTTCTGCTCAGGAAGGCGCACAGCGCGGAGGAAAAGGGCGCCCTGTTCGAGCCCCGGGATGCGAATGCGATCGCGCTGTATCACGAGGTGCTTGCGGCCGCGCCCGACAACGACGATGCGGAGAATGCGCTCGAACGGATTGGCGGGGCGTTGCGCGACTGGGCGCTGGCGGCGATCGACCATGGTGACGAGGGTTCGGCACAGCGCTATCTCGCAGCCTGGGCGGAGCTTCCGCATTCCGACGATGAGCTTGCCGATGCGCGCGACCGGCTGAAGACTTTGCATCGGATCCTGCCAATGCTGACCCGCGCCGCGGAGCTGATGAAGGACGGCCACGCGACCGAACCCGCGGCTGGCAGCGCGCTCGGGGTTTATCGCGACGTGCTCAAGCTTGATCCCGGCAATGGACTTGCCGACGCCGGACTGGCAGCGATCGAGCGCGAATACCTGGACCGCGCGCTGGCCGAGGCTGCGCAGGACAATTTCGCCGCAGCGGACGCGACGCTCGCACTCGCCTCGCCGATCCGGCCCGGATCCACCACGCTGCTGGAGACGCGCGGACGTATCGACAGCATCCGGCGCCAGCGCGCCGAAACCGTGCTCGCGCAGGCGCGTTCAGCGCTCGATTCCGGCAACGCGGATCTTGCCGACCAGCTCGCCAGGCACGCGCAATCGATCAGCCCCGATCTCGCCGGTCTCGACGAATTCAGCCTGCGCCTGCGCAACGCGCGCCTGTACGCGAGCCTGTCGCCGGGACAGGTCATCCGCGACCGCTTCCTCGACATGGCCGGCACGGCGCCGGCCATCGTGGTGATCCCGACCGGCGAATTCGTGATGGGTTCGCCGGCAGACGAGGTCGGCCACGAGGACAACGAGGAGCCGCAACGGCGGGTGCGCATCGATGTCGGCTTCGGGCTTGGCCAGAGCGAGGTCACCGTCGCCCAGTTCCGCGAATTCGTGCGCGCGAGCCATTACCTCAGCGATGCGGAGAAACTCGGCGGCTCCGCGGTCTACGAGGAAAGCTCCGGGCGCATCGCCGATCGCCGCGGCATGACCTGGCAGAACGATTACCGCGGCGAACGCGCCGGCGACACACTGCCGGTCATCAATGTGTCGTGGAACGACGCGGTGGCCTACCTGGCCTGGCTCTCGGCGCACACCGGCAAGCACTACCGGCTGCCGAGCGAGAGCCAGTTCGAGTACGCGTTGCGCGCCCGCTCGGTCACGCGCTATCCGTGGGGCGATGGCGATCCGGACCGGCTCGTCGGCAACTTCACCGGCGAAGGCGATCGCTCGCCGAGCAAACGCAGCTGGAGCAGCGCGTTTGCGCACTACAGCGACGGCTATTGGGGACCGGCGCCGGTGAAGAGTTTCCCGGCCGACAAGTTCGGTTTGTACGACATGGAAGGCAACGTGTCCGAATGGGTCGAGGACTGCTGGCACGACAACTACGTGCGCGCGCCGCGCGACAGCACTGCGTGGGTCAACCCTGGCTGCGAGCGGCGCGTCGTGCGTGGCGGTTCCTGGGGCAGCGATCCGGGCCAGGTGCGCTCGGCGTTCCGCATCGCCGCGGCGGCGAGCACGCGCAGCGCGCGGGTCGGCTTCCGTGTCGCGCGTGATCTGTAGCCGGACGCGCGGCGTCATCGGCTGCACGAGAATGAATGCGAGCTGTCGGAGTGGTCCGCGATTCAGCTTCGTGCCAGCCGCGCTGTTCTAGCCTGCGATGCAACTACCGGATTGGAAGTGCCATGGCCAGCGCACCGTTGTCGCCGATTTTCAGACTGCAGCCAGCACCGCGCATGCGCTTCGTGCCGGTTCGCGCGCTCGATGCACCGATGCGTGCCGCGCACGCTCCACGACGACCTGCACGCCAGGCGTGGAACAGGCCGGTGCGCTCGGACTCCAATCAGATGTCGTCCTGAATCCGCGTCGCGGAATCGGAGCCCCCATGACCCCGCTCGAAAAGCCGCTGCGACGTGAGATCGTCATCGGCGACAAGGCGCACACGCTGACCATCGATCCGCTCGGCCTGAAAATCGTCGAGAAAGGCCACCGCAACGGATTCAGCGTCGCGTGGGCCGATCTGGTCAATGGCGACGCGGCACTCACCGCGGCGCTGAATGCCTCGGTCGAGGATTGATCGTCGAGTCAGGAACGCGCCGGGTGCGTTCTCCTGAAGCGTCACGCGCGGGGTAGGGTCCCATCGTGGACGCCTGGGACACTTGCACCTGCGGGTACGGCTAGGTGCTCCGCGCGATCGATGGAGTTGGATTGCGGCGGGGCCGGGCCACCGATGCCGCGTGATCGCTGCGAGACCCTATACTGTCGAAAGTTCGCGGAATGCCGGCAGGTGCAGGCTTCTGCAGGCGGGCCATCGCGTTTTTTTGGCTGAATTCGACTCGACCTCTCATTTCCATCGTGCGCAACGAATCCCTGCAGGAGTTACGCCGCAAAACCGCGCGCTGGCTGGTGCGTACCGCATTCGGGCGCCGCCGCCACATTTCCGGCACGGCCCTGCTGCCGACAACGGGCATATACCGCATCCTGGTCTGCCGCATCAGCCATACGCTCGGCAATACCTTGCTGCTGACGCCGCTGCTGCGCGAATTGCAGCGGGTCTATCCGGGGGCCGAGATCGATGTACTGACGCGCTCACCGGTGGCGGAAGAGATCTTCGGCAGGTTTCCCCGGGTGCGCCGCATTCATCGACTGCCGTCACACAGCTTCGCGACGCCCTGGCGCTTGATCGGCGTGCTGCGTGCGCTGCGCGCGCGCCACTATGATCTGGCGATCGATCCTTGCCTGCGCTCGCAATCCGATCGCATCGGGGTGCTGGTCGCGAAGGCGACCTGGAAACTCGGCTATCTGGCCCCCGGCAAGAGCGGTGCACTCAGTCATGGCGTTCCGCGACCCGGCGATGTCCACCACATCGGTCAATTGCCGGTGCATCTGCTGCGCTGCGCGATCGGGCGCTTCGCCGGAACGCCGTATCCGCCACTGGATATCTGCTTGACAGCGGACGAACGGGCACAGGGAGCCGCGACACTCGCGCGGCTCGCGGGCGCGGAGGCGGGATCGTCAGCGCCGATTGGATTGTTCGCGAACGCGACCGGAGCGAAGCACCTCGGCGCCGAATGGTGGCAGCGCTTCGCTGCGCGCCTCGCCGAACGGAGCAAGGATCATCGCATCGTCGAGATCGTGCCGGTCACCGGCAGTTCCCTGCTCGACGAGCGCTATCCGGCCTTCTACTCGAGCGACCTGCGCCGGCTCGCCGGCGTGCTGTCGGGCCTGTCCCTGTTCGTGAGCGCGGACTGTGGCGTAATGCATCTCGCCTGCGCCTCCGGCGTGCCGACGGTCGGCCTGTTTGCGGTCACCAATGCGCAGGAATGGGGCCCGTACGGAGCGCGTGACGCGGTTGTGCAGATAGGCACACGCACGCCGGAGCAAGTGGCTGACGCCCTGCAATTGCCGTCCGCTGCCGATACCGCCTTTATCCGCAGTCGCACCGGTGAAGAAGCGTCCCGAAGTTCTTGGTCGCGATCGCGGTAACAGGCCAGGGTTCCATGATGGCGGGGCGTTGAGTACGCGACCACGCATTGCAGGCTAGTGAAGCTCGGGCAATCCCGTGCGGCGACGCAGATCGACAAAGCGTGGGTCGGGTCTGAGCGACTCCAGCCTCTCGTCCGTGTTGAGATACTCCACGAGCACATACGAGCGGTCGACGAACGCACGCTCGGCAAGGGACCCAATCCCAAGGACTGCCGCACCGCACTCGTACGCACCGACATCGCAGCGAGCATCGACGACGCGCGGCGCACCGCGCTGATCGGTTGTCAGCGGAGTCATGCGCGCTACGCGCGTCGAGATGGGCTGACCCGATGGTTGACGGCGAGGTGCCGTCGAATCCGTCCGCAAAAATCCTGTCGTCGATGCCCACGCACGGCGTGAACTCTTCGTTGAACGCAAGCGGCGTCAGGCCGTCAGTGTCGTAGCCGCCGATCGCCCAGATGTTGCCGGTTGCAGGATCGATGTCGGCCGCGAGATTGCGCCGCGGGTTCGTGAACGCCGGACCCGTCGTCCAGGTATCGGTGGTCGGATCGTAGATGTCGACTTCGTTGCTCGGATTCGGAGCCACGCGGCCGCCGCCGAGCACCCAGACCGTCCCATCGGTCTGCGTGACCGCGCGCGTCTCCGCGGTGGCGCGCGGAATCGGTGAGATAGGCTGAATCGCATCGCTATCCGGATTGAAGACTGACGACTCAGTCGAATCCTGAAGCGCCGTGCCGTCGAAGGTCGATCCGCCGAGGAGGTAAATCAAGCCGTTCGACGTCGCCGCCGGGATGTAGCCGATGGGCGTCGGCAACACAGACACCATCTGACGACTATGCGTACGTACTTGGCCTTAAGGCGATCGACTACGGCCGGCTCGAGGACTATGCGCAGCAGCGTCGCTATTTCGAGCAATCGCTGAGGGTGCTGGAAGTGGCGCCCGATCGCAGCGACTCGGATCTGCAGATCTTGCTCAGCAACTTCGCCAGGAGTCTCGAGAACGTAGGGGATTACCCTGCGGCAGAACGCACGTATGTGCGCGCCGAGGAGCTCGCGCGCAAGACCACAGGTGAGCAACAGCCATCGTATTGGCTTGCGCGCGCCTGCCATGCCCGCTTGCTCCATCGACATGGCGAGCGCGAGCGCGCACATGTATTGTTCGAGCAGATGCTGCAGTCGATCCCATCGAACTGGACGTCCAACAACGATGACGCGTGGGCGCGAGGCGAATATGCGGATTGCCTCGCCGCAGAGGGGCTTGCGAAGGACGCCGTCCCGATTCTCGAGACAACCTTGCGCCGCTGGTCGGAACGAGCGCACGGCAGCGGCTTGCCCGTGTGGCGCATGGACCTTGGCGATGCATACGATCGCGCTGGGCGCGCCGACGAAGCCCGCAACATGCTCAAGTGAGCAGTGGACGAAGTGCTCGCCGCGGCGCAGCCGGATCCTAAGAAAGTGCTGACGTTTCGAGAACGTTGGGGTCGCTTCCTCTTGGACCATGCCTCGCCCGGCGAGCCTGATTTCTCGGACGCCGCAGAGGCGTTGAGCGCGGTCGTGGCGCTCGCCGCGGATCGACCTTCCGTCGACTTGGCTCTGGCGCATGCAGGCCTCGCGCGCGTCGCCTCGGCAACTGGCGATTCGGAAAAAGCCTTGAACGAAAGCGATTTGGCTCTGACCACTCTGGCGCGCGTGCAATCGCTTTATGATGTGCGCCTGCAGCCAAAAATATGGCTGGTCCACAGCGGCATATTGCTCAAGCGCGGCGACAGAGCGGCCTCCCTCCAGTGGGGCCACAAAGCGCTGGCAGCGAGTCGGTACGACGATCCTGCTAGCCCCGCCATCGCAGAAGCCGAAGGCGCCGTTCGCAGTGCCATGCAGCTCTCAAGTCAATAGTGACTCTTCTTAAGTATTCGGAGCGGAGGAATGCTGCT